>WHSX01000009.1 GCA_009379865.1 Candidatus Nitrosocosmicus sp. | reverse complement strand
ATAATACTATTACATAATCTAAAGACCTTAATTTCAATATTTTTGAATTCCATTTTCCCTGTTTATAAGCTTATTGAAATATCTTTACTTGAGGTGAATTCCAATTGAATACTGCATGTTTAGGATTAAAAATTATATTTTATCTAGTCTAAAAGTAAAAAAATCATAACATAACAAAGAGAAAAAAACAAAGAATAAAAAAAGAAAAAAATAAAACTGTAATATTGATTACCATTTTAGCTGGGGGAACAGGTTCTGTTAAATTAGTTAGAGGAATGTATAAGGAATCAGAAAACATTACAATTATTTCAAATGTCGCAGATAACTTTTGGCATTATGGGCTCTACATTTGTCCCGATATCGATACGATCATCTATGGACTCAGTAATAATTTGGACAAAAAGAAGGGCTGGGGAGTCAAAAGAGATTCATTTAATTTCTTGAAATATATGGATACTCTTGGAACTGAAACGTGGTTTAACCTCGGAGATAAAGATTTGACAACCCATGTTTTGAGAACGCAGCTATTAAAAGAGGGGAGGAGTTTAACTGAAATCACAAAATTCTTTACCCACAAATATGGTCTATCACTACTCGTAGCTCCTGCTTCTGATACTCATTATGAATCAAACATGGTGACTGAAGGCAACAAACGAATTCATTTACAGGAATACTGGATAAAATACAAAGGTTCGGTGCCGGTGTATGACATTATTTACAATAACATTGAAAAAGCCAGGGTAACTTTACAAGCTCAAAAAATGCTTAAAGAATCAAGATTAATCTTATTTGCTCCCGGAAATCCAATCACCAGCATTGGGCCAATAATAAGCATACCTGGTATGAAAAACCTTTTGAAGATGTTAAAAAATAAGATTGTTATGATTTCTCCACTTATCTCTAATAGCGCAGTCAGTGGTCCCTGTGAAAAGTATATGAAGGCAAAGAATATCTCTCCTAATTTGAGGGGGTTAATTGACTTTTATTCAGAAATTGCTAATACAATGATCTTCGATAAACTTGATGAATCTGAAATTGAAAAAAACATAAAAAACGATTATCCTGAGATAAACTTTTGTTATTCTGACATACTTATGACGAATTTAAGAAAAGAAACGTCACTGGCGCGGTATATAATTTCTAATTTCTAAGAATAGAATGGGGTTATTTTTTGAGCAACACAAGAACTGCAATAATTATTCCAATAAAAAGATTTGAAAAGAGTAAGACCCGGTTGAGTGGCTTTCTTAGCCCTGAACAAAGGGCCCGACTTTGTCATCTTATGGTAAATGATTTGATTGAAAAAATGTCTGAGTTAGAAGAAAGTAATATGTTTTTGGTTACAAATGAAATTATTCCAATACCGGAGAAATCAAAAGAAAAGGTGGTGGTGTTATTTGAAGGTCGTAGCAGCGGAGTAAATGATGCTGTTAAAATTGCAGATTGTTATATAAAGAAAAACAAATTTGATAGCTCGGTTGTGATCCCGATAGATATACCGTTGCTAAATCTAAAAGAAATAAAAGAGATCATTTCTTTCGCACAGGACTTTAAAGAGATTATTAGTATGGTTCCTTCAAATAGATTCGATGGGACCAATATATTGTTGAGAAAGCCACATTCGATAATAGATACGAGCTTCGATGATAACAGTTTTTTCAACCATTTTAGAAAAGCTCTTGATAATGGCGTCTCGCTGAAAATATTTTACCACGAGAATTTGAAGGTGGATATTGATACTATCGATGACGTGATGTTGGCTTTGAAAAAATATCATCTAGCTAATTCTCCTATCAAAATGAGAAGCGCAGAACAAAAAGAAGTACAAAAGAATGAAAATAAATCGATAGAATATCTATTGAATATCTTTCAGAACAGGGATGAACTTGGTTATTAGGACTATGGATTTCAATTTAGCGTTTTGTAATGATTATGCTTTAAGAAGAATGCAAGCAGTTTGATATGAAAAATTCTTTCATTCAAGATATTTATTGGTAGTATGACAATAATTAACGTACTTGTTACATAATATCATTGCCATCATAGCCATTTCATTCATAATAGTTGGTGGTTTATGGGGCATTGGTAATTTATTAAATACTCCTGAGGAAAAAAATATTCAAAAGTCAAATGATTCGATCCTTTTAATAGCTCAAAATAATGCCTTTAACCAGACTAATCCAACTTTATATGTGAATGCAAGTCAACCTACCAGACTAATAATTCTTAATAAAGACTTTGTGAAACATGATTTCATTTCCGAAGAACTAGGTATCAATACCGCCTACTTGACAACAGAGCAGGATTTTATAACAGGAATTGCAAGTAATAAAACAGGTAACTACACATATTATTGTTCTTTTCATCCTGAAATGAAAGGAGAAATTGTCATAAAATGATCAAAAAATATGATATAATATGAAATCTCGAATATATTTAAATAACGATTTTCCACTAAATCATGTTTTAAACTCAGGATAATGTGAATTTCTGCTAAAACATTATTAAATAACCTTTTATCTTTTTACTAGCTAAGCGATTACTACATGTACAGGCCTTCGGAGGATACTTATTTCATGGAGGATATTCTCACAAATTATAGAGGTAAAATTGCCCTTGAGGTGGGTATTGGATCCGGATACTTGACTAGATTATTAAGTACAAACTTTGAGTTTGTTGTCGGAACTGACATTGATGTAAATTCAATAATGTACGCTAAGAATAATACTCTGGCAAATATTAGTAACAAACTGTTGGTTTGCTCTGATTTGAGTCTACCATTAAAATGTAAATTTGATTTGATTATTAGCAATCCGCCATATTTACCAAAGGAATTCGGTAATCTTGATGATACTGCCGTTTATGGGGGGAAAAAAGGAATTGAATTGACTATTCGATTATTGAGATCAATTCAATTGCAACTTAGCGAAAGAGGGAAAATTGTGATAATGAGATCAACCTTATCTGATCTTAAAAAAATGGATGATTTCATTGAAAAATTGTTTTTAAACAACAAAATAATCGCAAAAAAAACATTCTTTTTTGAATCTTTAGAAATATTGGAACTCTCTGGCGTAAGAAATGGTTCTATGATTTGATTGACAAGTAAAAAGAAAAGTTATGTGATCAGAACTAGGACAATAAAAAGAAAAACACAAACATTAAAGAGACCAGTTGATTTTCGTTATAGATTTTGCGATTACTTTTTGATTAATGCTGCTGATCTTTGAGCAATTGCCTCTGCCATTTTCGATAATGACGATGATCCACCCAGATCGTATGTCAAAAACTTTCCATCGTCAATCGTTTGTTCAGTGGCTTTAAAGATTGCATCTGAAATATGCTTCTCTCCTAAGTATTCGACCATCCAAGCACCTGATAATATGGTTGCCACTGGATTTACCTTGTCTTGCCTAGCATGCTTTGGAGCGCTCCCATGAGCAGGTTCAAACATCGCATATGTATCACCATAATTTCCAGAATAAACATTGCCAATAGACCCTACATGTCCTGATGCACATTCAGAGATTATGTCCATAAATAAATTTGTACTAAGTAGTAAACTATTGTTGAATCTTTCTGGATTCTTGACTATTTGTTGAGTCATGTTATCGATATAATATTCTTCGACTTCGATGTCGGGATATGTTTTGTTTGCTTCCACTACTGCATTCCAAAAAATCCCATCTGTTTCCTTTAATATATTTCGCTTAGTTATTGCAAATATTTTTTTAAAACCTTTTTCTTTAGCTAGTTCAAAGCCCTTTTTGACTACTCTCCTGCACCCCTTTCCAGTGGTTTTTCTAATTGCTATGGCCGAATCATCACTTGTCTTAAACTCAATACCTGCATACAGCCCTTCAGTAGATTCTCTTACACAAATAAAATTTAGCTGTAATTTCGAAATCTTGTATGTTTTGATCGGGCGGATGTTAGCATAAAGTTGAAATTTTTGTCTTATGCTTACGGCAACACTTCTGGGTGCATCAGGATTTGGGACTGTAGTGGTAGGACCTTTAAAACAAGCATCGGAAGATTTCAGAGTTTCCCAGACCTCATTTGAGATATAAGAATTACCTCCATTTTTTTCCCACCATTCAGAACCCGCGTCACATGTTATTAATTCAACATTAGTATTACATGATTTTAAAACTTTAATCATCGCATTAACTAATTCAGGACCAGTACCGTCACCATTTATTACAGCAGCTTTTTTATTGCTCAAATGAACTCAAAAAATGTTTGATTATATTCATATTTATTTTTTCAGTTACTTTGGGATAAAATCAATCCTCCCAAAAAAAGCATTGGAAAATGGTGGAAACTCGCTACTATTTACAATTTTGGTAAACTCTCCTTTATCTGAATAGTACGAATACTGGATGTCATAATCGGCAAGTTCTAGAGTGCTATTTACATATTTACCCGTAGAATTATCTACCAAATTAACAGTTTTATTATCATATGAATAGATTTTCATCAAGTCAGGTAAGGATAAATGAACCGGTCTAATATATTGGACATGAAGAGTATCACCTATCGAATCGGTATGGATTGGTTTTAAACATTCTTTCCCTTCTACGAGTTGTCTGCCTACATTATCAGGAAACAAATATTGTTTATTATCTACAAACAATTGGACCCTTGGATAAACATTGTAACTATCCAATGAATGTGCTTTGAGGCAGACGCTCAATATTTCTGGAGGTGGAACAATCTGTGTAAATACAAGTCCAAATAATACAGCTACCCCTATGATTATCGGAGGCAAAAGTAAATCCTTTTTACCCATTTTTTGGAAAAAATTCTTTCGTGGGGTCCCCTCTTTTAGCTTTCTCTTGGGCACAAATTCAGTATTCTTCTAACAATATAAATTCTTTAGAAATGCGGACATGATACGATGACTTTTATCTTTATGATAAAAAATAAAAAAAATAAATGTAAAATAGTTTTTTAATATAGTAGTTGTTGGACGTACATATTGATGGAGCAAGCAGAGGAAACCCTGGATTATCTGCAATAGGCATCATGATAAAAAATGACGACAAAATAATAAAAGAACACTGTGAATTTATAGGTATCCGGACCAATAATCAAGCAGAATACGAAGCATTAAGGCGAGCACTTGAAATCTGTACAGACATGGGTGGTGAAGTAAATATTCTATCAGATAGTGAATTATTGATAAATCAGAGAAACTTAAAGTACAGAATACGAAGTCAGGAACTAAAAATAATTTCCAGAGAAATTTCAAATCTAGAAAAAAACTATGATAAAATTACTTACAAACATATTCCTAGAACTAAAAATAGTCGAGCAGATTATCTTGCAAACAAAGCTCTTGATAAATACATTGGTGCAAACTCAAAGAAATGACCATTATTAATCAAAAATTTGTCGCAGGTTATAAAACCAATATTTGTCATAACTTTAAAGTATAAACGTAACTCATGCTTAGTACACTTTAGAATCGAAAAATCAAATAATCGGTAGATAATATACAGATGCGTCGGCGGCTATGAGGAATCAGAGTTATCACGTATTCAATATGAAGAAAAGGCATTTGACTGAGCCGCCAAAACATTTGGTATTTAAAGAGCGTTTATTTTCTTTACGATTGTAAGGATGTCTTCATCAATAATTTTGTGTTCTAACCCTACCTTTTGACCTCCAAATTTTACGCTTTTGCCCCATACTTGAGCGAACTTAAAGTCTCTGACCATGTTTCTGTGAATCTTGTTACATATATTCTGGACAGTACTATTCCTAGGCATAATTAGAGGCTCCTCCAAATCGGCATCTTGTCCCTTTGGTTTCATATATATTCGAACAAAGTCTAATTTATTGTATATTCCCCGTTTAAGAAGTTCTACGTTCTTGTTTGTGTCTGCCGACACGGTTGTATATGGAATTCTAAGTTTAGAAGTTGCCATCTTTAGATATTCTGTATCAACCAAATCGATTTTATTTATAACTGCTAGTGAAGGGATGTAAACCCGATTCCCGGATAAAACATCTATTATCTGGTCAATCGTAAGACCCCTTTCTCTTATGGTGATACGACCGTTGTGGATACCATTTATTCGCATCACATTTCTGATAAAGTTTTCATCAGCTTGTATTGGAACCTGAATATTTACCGAAATACCTCCTATAGCGGTCTTTTCTACAATAATATCAGGAGGTTTTTCATCAACCTTGACTCCTATTTCCGATAGTTCCTTTTTTAAGACCTCAAGATGGTTGATCTGGAATACATCTAAGACAATCAAAACTAAATCTGCATTTCTGGCAACAGATAATACTCTTTTTCCCAAACCTTTGCCCGCAGCAGCACCTTCAATTATACCTGGTAAATCCAAAATCTGGATCCGTGCACCATTGTAGTCTAACATTCCTGGCACAGCAGTTAATGTGGTAAATGAGTACGCTGCTGTTTTAGATTTTGCGTTTGTTAATGCATTCAATAAAGTCGATTTCCCTACACTGGGAAATCCTATCAAGACGACAGTGCCATCTCCGGCTTTTCTAACGTCAAAGCCCGCACTGCCTCCTCCAGTGGCGACGGTCTTTCCATGGGTGTTTTCTTCTTGTTCTTTCTTTAACTTTGCTATCTTGGCCTTTAGAATGCCTACGTGGAACTCTGTAGCTTTGTTTATCTGTGTTTTGTGTATCTCATCTTGAATGGCCTGGATTTTCTCTGGGACTCCCATTGGTTTTAATATTAGTTTATAAAAATAACAATAAAAATTTTGTTAATAGTGTCAATTGTCCCTCCTTTGTTATTTCAATACCATGAAAAATTTCAGACCATATACTATTGCGACGCTGGTAATGAATCCTAACATTCCATACCATGGCAATGCCGGAATCTTGGGGGTTTTTATTTTTATTTGATGATCTTCTACAATATTTGTGATGTAATCCTTGACAATCGAATGCCATAATTGATATTCGATACGATGTTTTTTTAAGATAGTCTCAATTTCATAGACCACAGGAACCCTCACTGATTTTATATGCTGGAAATAATTTCTAGAGATTTCGACCTCTGCATGGATTCCAATCAAACCTTGATTAAAATCTAGGAGTCTTACATGCATTTCCCATGGTTTTTTTAGTTTTTTTGAGAACCCACTACCAATTTGAGTAGGCTTTTTATGCTCAAATTTTACCATTTTAAACCCTTCAGAAACTAGTGTATTGACAATTTCATCTTTTCTTATTTTAACCATCAAAAATAAATGATCTAGCTCGACCTCTTCTCTTTTGATAAGGTTCTGAATCCCTTGTAGAAGATTCATTCTTCTAGGATATAATGTAAAAAATTCAGCCATGAACAGTTTTCTCCAATTACAATTGATATAATATTGTATGACTATTTATAATTTAAAAAATTAAAACTTTTCAATTATATGCTGGAACTATTCTCTTTGAAAGTCCTCGTACATAAATGTCAAATTTGCTGTCTATGTTCAAGGTATCGCTAGAAACAGGTTTGTCAGTCATCTTAATATTTAATCCCCTTATTATTATAACTGGAGTCGATGCATCAGATTCTCCCATTATCATCGTCCCGATGGAAGCCAGACAATCTGCAAGATTTTGAGATGTATATTTTAGAACATTTCCAAAAAGATCAAAAGTCCCTTTCAGATCTATTACTGGTTCAAACCCACAGCAAGCTAATGCAATGCCTACTGTACCTTTTCTCATGGGTAAGATTCTACTATCTGACAATACAATCCCGATCCTTTTCCAGGAATTTATCAAAAATTTCTGTTTGAGGATTTCTATGGAGCGGTACGGATATTTTGGATACAAAACAACACTACCGTTGGGCACGTTTGACTTATCAATGCCTGCATTGGGAGCCAAAACTTTATGAACAGATGTTAGGACAAAGCCATATAACCCACCAAAAATTTCGTCAGACTCCCTTAGAATTAGTTCCATTATTTTTGGATCTATGTGATAAAGTTTAGATGCTTGAATAGCCTGACTACTTGGTTTTATCCCAGTTAATTTCTTGATCCTGCCTTCACTTATCGAAAGATATTTGCTTGATATAACAAGCACATCGTTATCTTCGATGTTTATTTTATCCCTGTTCTTGCTAATTTTATCATACACATCAAATTCTGATGATTCTCTATCCAGGTGGATGGGAATAACTTCCAAATTACGGTATTTCTCAAAGCAATCTATGTAATTAATCTTATCATGAAGGACTTTAAATTCTTTTTAGACTAAATTCAAAAAGTATTAATCTTTAGCAGTCGTATTTATTCATATACTATGGGAATGACATTAACCGAAAAAATCCTAGCTCATTCCTCAGATTCTAAAACGGTTACTCCTGGAGACATCATCTTTTCCAACGTTGATAAGGCCATGATTCATGATGTTTCAGGGCCTGGAGTTATCAAGGTGTTTAAGGAATTGGAAAAAAAAGGCCATAAATTGGAAAAATTGTGGGACCCTGATAGAGTATGGATTTCTGAAGATCACTTTGTTCCAGCCTCTGATAGGATTTCTGCTGACAACGTGATACAATTAACCAAGTGGGCTCAAAAATATGGTATTAAGAAACACTTCAAATATGGGATGGGACAATATGGCATTTGTCATACGATTTCTCATGAAGAGGGATTAGTGTTACCCGGAGAAGTTTATGTTGGTGGAGATTCACATACTAATACTACAGGTGCAATTGGTGCTTTTAGTGCAGGGCTTGGTCATACGGATATTGCTTATGTTTTAAAACATGGTAAAATATGGTTTAAGGTACCAGAAACTGTGCTATTTAAGGTTACAGGAAAAAAACCAGATTATATTATGGCCAAAGATATTATCTTGAATATTATTTCTGATATAGGGACCGATGGGGCAAATTACAAAGCGATGCAATTTAGTGGTAGTGTTATAGATGGCATGGAAATGGAGGAAAGATTTACTTTAACCAATATGACTACTGAGGCAGGTGCAAAAAACGGAATAATTGAACCAGATAGCACTACTGTAGATTATTTAAGGACAAGACTCGGGGCATTAAACTTTAACCTAATTAAAGGAGATCCAAATGCCGAATTTAGTGAAAGATTTGAATATGATTGCGAAAAAATGGAACCTTCTGTGGCAAAACCATACTCGCCGGAGAATGTTGTCCCAGTAAGAGAGGTTCAAGGCACAGAAATAGACAAAGCGTATATAGGATCTTGTACAGGTGCAAAGCTTTCTGACCTCCGATCTGCAGCCAAGATCATGGAAGGAAAAAAAGTTAAAGTACGAACCGAAGTACTCCCTGCTGCTCAATCAATATATATGAAGGCTATTAAAGAGGGCTTGGTTACCATTTTTATGGAGTCTGGAGCAGTTATTGGTCCACCTACATGTGGAGCTTGTTGTGGTGCTCATATGGGTGTTTTAGGTAAGGATGAAATTTGTGCAAGCACGACTAATAGAAATTTTCCAGGTAGAATGGGACACGTAACGTCTCAAACATATCTTGCCTCCCCGATGGTTGTAGCTGCGTCAGCGATTACCGGAAAATTAACGGACCCGAGAGATTTGTAATGGTTTTAAAAGGTACTGTGCATAAATACAATAGGCCGAATATAGACACGGATGTTATCATTCCAGGTCCGTATCTAAAAATTCATGATCATGACGAACTTGCAAAACATGCCATGGAAGGAATGGATACTAATTTTATCAACAAAGTTTCAAAAGGTGATTTTCTCTTGGTGGGTCATAATTTTGGGTGTGGATCAAGTCGAGAACATGCTCCTATTGCTCTATCAAAAACTGGTATTAAGGCTATTTTGTCTCCGTCTTTTGCAAGAATCTTCTACAGAAATTCTATAGATGGTGGTTATTTACTACCAATTGAAATTGAAGAAAATGTTTTAGAAAAAATAGATGATAGGGATGAAATAGAAATTAATTTAGACACAAACACCGTTTTAAACGCTACTAAAAAAGAATCCTATCCAATCAAACCATTTAGTAAAATAATTTCTGATATCATAGAAGCCGGTGGGCTTTTTAACTATAAAATCCCTTGAAAAATATCATAGCATTCAATTAAAAGATGAATGCTTATTATTTTTTACAAAATTCAAAGAAGCTAGCCGCCATGTATTTTACTAATGTAGGAATTTGATGATTGCAATATGCTTGCAGGATTTAGGTACTCAAAATCTAATTTATTTTGAGAATGATAAAACATAATCTGTCTCTTTCTTTCCACGTCTATAACATCTGAGTTAGAGTAGTATACTACGAGCTCAAATAAATCCAACTCTTTGAATCGGTTTACATGGGCCATCTGTATATTTCCATGCCTAAAATATATCGAGTGTGCCAAGGCACATGCAAATTCAAAATTCTTTCCCCTGAAATTTTCGATTACAATATTCGAGGATATCGTTTCAAGCAATTCGATTCTATTTGATTGATGGCTGATATTGTAACTATTTTGCACGGTTTCGCCTACTGTCTTGTTCTCAAATAATACTTTTATTTCGCATTTATCAAAAAACGATTCCATCAGATATTGCCGGCTCCATCCATTAAAGAATGATGCAGTCTCAACTTCATTTATCTTGTCGAATTATTTCCTAGTTTCTTGAATAGTTTTTTGACATTAATATGAAATAGCTTTAATACTAGAAACAAATATTTTATCTGAATAATCTCGCCTAAAACCGGTTCTCTTCAATCCGAATGAAATTTCTCATTTTATTTGTCACGAGTAGGTTCCAGTTAAGTCTCTGTATACCTCAAGTGCACTTTCTATATTATTGTTCATAATCGAATGAAATACTTTTCCACTAAAAGAATAACTCACCAAAAAAGGTTCATTTGTTATAATACGCAATCCATTCCCAGAGAACTGGACACTACCGGCGTTTTTGGGCTCGTCAAGCAGATTAGTTGGAATTACCGCTGTATTGTTAAGAGGAAATGTATATAGTGTTCCAAATTGGACCGGTAGTTTCAAGCTATTATTTATCGTCAATATATTCAACGATTGTATTTGTACGGGTTTGCTCGAAGTAAAGGTCAATACTCCTGAATAAGTAGTGCTTTCATTTTTGACTGGGAAAATAAAAAATGATTGTTCAAGACCTGAATTGTGAAAGACATCGGGATTTGAGGATACTGTTCCACTAAAAGAAACGTCCTGAGATCCTTGACTGGTATTATTCATGCTAACTGTGGCGAAAACGGAAAGTGAAAAACATGGTGTCATATAAATGGAAAAAATTACTAATAGTACTATTAGAGTGGGCCTTGGCATCCTAAAAAATGAACTGCATTGGGCTTTGTTGCTGTTACAGATTGATACTTTGATCATTAGACTAATTAAATAATTAATTCTATTGTTGATAATTAAAACTATTAGAATTTATTGAGTTAAATCAGCAATGCTCTTCTGAATTACTTGCTTGGCTTCATTTGAAATACTATAACAATCAAGTATTTTTTTTGGGCTCCTAATCAGTCGTTTCCTGAATTCGGGTTCATTGGCTGCCTTAAGTAAAATCTCGCTTATAACTTCAGCTTCTAAATTAATAGAACTCAAGTAGTTCCTCAAGAGGATTTGTAATATATATACTTTTACTATTCCCTTTTGCTTTTTATGAACCATTAATCCATCTATGCCGTTTGATTTTGCATTTTCATCAAGTCAACCCAATAATTAAAATAATATCTTAAAGAAATGATGAATGTAAATTCTTATTGAAAACTACATCCCAATTATTATTGAAATCTCAAAAAAAATGGAATACAATGGGTACTTCTAGAATCCAGCCAGTGGAACAAACTTTAGAAAAAGTAAATTCCTTAATTCATGAAATTGGGATCACAAGAATTGCAGATATTACAAATATGGATAGGCTTAAAATACCTAATTTTTCAGCCGTATTACCGGGAACTGAGGATTACATCTGGGTATATAGTGGGAAGGGTCCAACAAAAAACCATGCAAGGGCTAGTGTTATTATGGAAAGCATTGAAAGGTTTTCATCATTACCTGCAAATTTCGACGGAAAAATTCAAAGAGGCACTTTCAAAGAATTATCTCAAAGTTATACAGTTCTAAAATATGATGAAGTAGTGGAACCAGTTTCATTCCACTTAAATGAAGAAATGATAATGGATTATTGTATCGGTTATGATTTATTAAATAACACCGAAATATTGGTACCTGCGCCATTAACAATTTTCAGATATACTCCGTCGCCGCCATCAATAAATCCTTACTCCTTCTTCCATACAAATGGATTGGCTTCTGGGAATGTAATCGAAGAAGCAATTTGTCATGCCCTATGCGAAGTTGTAGAAAGGGATGCAGTGAGTTTGGCGGAATTCACTTCTAGTGCATTTCAGTATCACATATTGAAAACTGTTGAAAATTCACTTATAAAAAGGGGTTTTCAATTAAAGTCATTTGACTCAAAGAATTTTATGGATGATGATTCTATTTATCCAGAAATTGATCTGAACAGTATCGAACACGGTCCTATTAAGAGAGTCGTCAATAGGTTTAGAAGTTCTCAAATACCCTTGACAGTAAAGGATATTACTTCTAACCTTGGAATTCCAACTTTCATAGCAAGTAGTGCAGAGTGGGTAAATCATGAATATGGGTATTTGGTAGAAGGTCATGGAACTCATCCAGATGCACGAATTGCATTGATGAGGGCTATAACAGAAGTATCCCAATCAAGAGCAGCTAATATTCAAGGTTCAAGAGATGATCTAAGAAAGATGAAATATGATACTGAAAATAGTGATGAAAACAGATCATGGCAATTCATAAAGTCAAAAGAAAAGAAATCATTTTCAGATGTTCAAACATTTACTTATGATGATATATTAGATGACATAAAACTTATACTGAATCGTTTAAAAGCAAGAGGTCTAAAGAAAGCTATCGTGGTAAACTTAACTAATTCAAAATTAAATATACCAGTTATTAGGGTCATTGTCCCTGGATTGGAAACATTCAAAATAAATAAAGCAGTTATCGGTCAAAGAGCCAAGGAAAGTGTTAAAAAATGGCTAGGTCCAAACCTGTAATATTTTTAGGACCGTCTCTATCAAGAGAAAAGGCCAGAAAAATTCTAGACGCCGATTACAGACTACCAGCTAAAAAAGGGGACCTGCTTCAGTTGATACTAAAAGAAGTTGATATTGTAGGATTGGTTGACGGATATTTTCTTCAGGATTACCCACCCACACC
Source organism: Candidatus Nitrosocosmicus sp. (assembly GCA_009379865.1). Lineage (GTDB taxonomy): Archaea > Thermoproteota > Nitrososphaeria > Nitrososphaerales > Nitrososphaeraceae > Nitrosocosmicus. Next base: position 15,821 of record WHSX01000009.1, on the reverse strand, counting down.
AATTGAAGTATATAATTTAGTCAGAAAAAGAAGTGTGAAAGTTTTTGGATCATCTAGTTTGGGTGCACTTCGGGCAGTCGAACTTGGTAAATACGGGATGATAGGAATAGGAAAAATTTTTAGACTTTTTAGGGATGGAATCTTGGAGTCTGATGATGAAGTAGCTGTGACGTTTACGGATTATACAAATTACAAATCAGAAGCATTGATTGATATTAGATACAATTTGTTTTTGGCTCAAAAATACAAGATCATAGACAATAGGACCGGAAGGTCGATCCTTAAAGTCAAAAAACAGACATATTTTCCTTATAGGACATACGAAGATATTTTGGACAAATGTAAATTAAAGTATCCTGAAATCAATTCTCAGATTGAAAGTTTTAGAGGTTATATCTTGAATAATAAAAAGAGTTTGAAGGAAAGAGATGCTGTGCGATTATTAAAGCACATCAAAAGTATCCATGAACCATTACATCAATAAAGTTAATTTTATATTCGCTACAATTTATCTAACAGTACTACTCATGAATAATATGCTGACCAATTTTTTTCATAGTATTGATTCACGTGTTGTTTACATAATATTTTTCTATTTTTCAGCGTCTATGATGCTCTATATAACAATGTTTGGAATGTATTGGAGTTGGGTAGAATATGATAAAACAGGTGCATTAAATATAGGCGAAATAATTGTAAAGAACGATTTAATCTTTGATGGATTTGGCAAATTGGTTACCTATCTTGCAATTTTCTCAGTTATCACATGGTTTTGTGTTACCAAAATCGGTAATAGCAGAGTACAGAATACACCTAAAATAGTTCGATCCGTATTATCAGTATTATCCATTATCTTGATAGTCGTTGCAGCTTATGAATTTACTTACAATTTTACGGTGTGGGGAGCGTTGATTACTGTACATACAATCAATAACTCTTTGAATTTTGATGAAATCAATATAAGTTATCCTAACCCCGAAACACCATGGAATTTAGTTTTCGCAACTAAAATGACTCTTGCGGCTCTTATAATTTCTTGCCATGCTTTTTATATTATTCAGACATCAGACAAGAAATCGTCTATTTACGTGAAAGAACCGTCTTAAAGAATGCGCTCATCTTCACCATCTTCCTCATCTTAATCATCTTCCCCCTCCTCGAAAACTCCTCCGTTGGTCACATGTAATAAAACCGGGATTTTGTTGAAAAAAATAAATCAAAATTTATGAACTTGAGTAATCAAAAGTATTTGGAAATTGTTATTCACAGAATACTAGAACTGCTTGACGCATACTACTTTCAGTATTTTGGTACTTGGTTTTGTTCTAGGTTGTTTCTTGAATGTTATCTTACCAGGTGTCACTTAAGAAAATCACAAGATTTTTTATCATGATTAAAAAACTATTGATAGTGAAAATCGGCGTAATCTCAGATACCCACGATGATATTGAAAATACTGAAAAAGCAATAAATATTTTTAATTTGATGAAAGTAGATTATGTTTTTCATGCAGGTGATTACATTTATCCCGGGATGATTAGTTTATTCAAGAAATTAGACAAAGAAACAAAATTTTATGGCGTTCGGGGGAACAATGATGGGGAATTAATGGGTATCACAAGACAGTTCGATGAAATTGAAAATGCTCTATTTCTAAACGAATTTGGAAAACTCTTAATATCATCAAGAAAAATAGGCGTATATCATGGAACAAACTCTGACTTGTCAGAATCCTTAGTAGAAAGTCAATTATTCGACATTTTAATACTCGGTCATACCCACACCAAAAGAATCGAAAAAATGGGTAAAACACTTGTGTTGAACCCTGGAGCCTTGAACAGGAATTTCTTTTCTAAAAAAACAATAGCCGATCCTTGTGTAATCATCTATGATGAAAAACGCAATTTGGCCGAATTTATAAACATTAATAGTACCGAGAACACATAATATGACTTTGGAAAATAATTTGAACTATACAATTTGATTCCGTACATAGCATCTCAAATGAGTTCTCCAGAGTCGATTCAAAGTGCAAAAGCAAGAACAACAACAACAAGAAAAAAAACATTTATTGATACTAGTTACTTATACAATTTAATCACTCAAGGTAAATAATATATAAAATCATTGATATGGTACTTTGTTATCAAATGAACCGAGGGAAAAAGTGGAATTGAGCGAAACAAGTTCGGATAAAAACAGTAGCATTGATAATGCTGCAAAAGTAAATAATGATCAAACTAGTCATGATATTAAAGCTAATGAGGAAATTTTGGATGAGAAAATTGCTGCTAAAGGTCCAACGAATCTTGATAGGGAAAATCTTACCAATGTTGATCTGAAGACAAGATTAACTTCAAACTATTTTTGCTTCGATTGCGGAGCGGTGTTGACTACCATAGAAGACAAAAAACAACACGAATTAATCGAAATTGAAAGAAAGGGTCGAAATGATTTAGAGAATGGTGATTAACTAAAGAAGGAGGAAAGAATGAAACAAATACTGTAATACTTTTTATTTTTGTTCACATAAATATTTAAGGACTAGGCCCATCTTTTTTGATTGTTATGATATTATTAGGTATCATTTTGTTCATATCTTTGGATATCTATAACTACTTTATCCCCAACCTTGATCTTTAGGTCGTCATATTCTTTCATGGTTACTTTGAAAGTAGGGGCATCGCTTACTGCACCTCCACCAAACATATTAGAGATATTTGACATGGCTTTGGGTAGATTTTTCATAAGGTCCTCTGGAGAAGTAAAAGCCATTACATTGGAACCAAAAGGATTCATTTGTTTATCACCACCTTTTAAATATTCATTTGGATCCTTGAATGATACGTATATATAAGGAGAACCATCAGTGGATGCTTCAATTTTGGCAACTATGAATTCTTTTTTCATTTATACTTAATAGTGATAATCGATATAATAAATATTTAATCTTAAAAAAAATTAAGAGATTTTGTATATACTTCCGCTTTCTAAGGAAACAACGTATAGATCTCCATCTGGACCTGTTTGTATGTCAGTAATACTGCCAAACCCTGATCCCAAAACATAATTATTTAATTCTTGCTCTGAATCAATAATAGAGTCCTGTATTTCCAATCCATCTCTTTGGTCATTTAATTTAAAAAAATATAGGTTACCATTATTATGATCTCCTACTAAGATATTGTTAGTGTAGTCAGGTCCTAGGTTAGTACTATTGATGAATTCTAGATCTGTGACTGCGGTAGGCTCAAGCCAGCTTATCTCCGGATCTGAATAATTAGAATTGGGGGAAAGGGACACGAGATCTTCTATTTCGTCAGTTGATGGAGCTGGACCCATTATTGATCTCCAACCGCTATTAAATCCAGGCCCGACCAGATTTATTTCATCAGAAAAGGAGGGACCGTTTTCTGTGTCCCAAATATTTCCAGTAATCGGATCTACCGTCAGACCAAAGGAATTCCTAATACCATATGCAAAGGTTTTATCAATATTTGGAACTTCGCTCCCTACGAAGGGATTATCTACAGGTGCAGAACCTGAATGTGGATCGATTCTATAAATAGAACCAGTATAGTCTGGATCTCCTCCATTCTCAAAATTCTGTAATTTAGTTTCATGGTTCAAATCCCCTATTATAGCGTAAAGATAGTTGTCTTTGCCTAGAGTTATCTTACCACCATTGTGATTTGGTCCAGGTATGGCAGGCAAATCTAAGATCAACTCTTGATTAATAAGATCAGTACCATCCCATTCAAAACTGTAAACTCTATTACGCACGTTATCATTGGGGTCTGTCACGGTTTGATCAGCGTCGTTTTCGGTAACATAAAAGAAAACCAATATAGTGTTATTTTCTTTCATTACTTCCACTCCTAATAAACCACGTTCACTTTCAAAATTGACTTCAAATTGCTTTAACGGAGCATCCTGTAATATGCCATCTGAAATTAATTTTACGTTACCTTTTTTTTCAATTACTATGATATTCTTTCCAGAATCGTCAAGAAATGCCATTCCTGTAGGCGATGTAAAACCACTGTAGATTGGTTGCAAACTGAGGTTCGGATCTTTAAGAGTCTGAGCACTAGTCAATCCAATATCAAGTGACTTGGACTGGGTAATCAATAAAATCATCAAACAAGTCCACACGGTTAATAGGCCCGTACACCATAAAGACCTAAGTTTAAAAGCCATTGGAATTATATTTAGAACATTTGTTATAAATTAGTATTATTTTTTCATCTAAAATCCTGCGTCCGGTTATTAGTGAATCACCTAGTGATTATTGACCCAAATATATCATCTAGGTTTTTGGTCGTAACGCTTCTATAGGGCTTACCTTTGATGCCTTCCAAGCTGGCAACAATCCTGCTATTACACTTAGAACTACAGAGATTATCCATACGGTAATCATATCGTTCATAAAAAAAAGGGGGATGAGTGGAGGGTCGCCTTCATTTCTTGGGGTAGCTTGGGACAGTGCATAACCACCACCTACACCTCCAATTAAGCCCAGAGTTGCACCCAGCATACCTATTATCAATGCTTCAAAAACAAACATTGTTAAAATGTTAGAGCTTTGTGCACCTATTGCTTTTAATGTACCTATTTCTCTGATTCTTTCAATCACGGAAGTATATAAGGTGGTAATAATGCCTACTGCACCAACTATCAATGAGATAATGGCTATGCTCAACAAGAAAGATGTAATCCCGCCTGTAAATTGCTCAATTGTCTTGAGTATGGCTTTTACTGTTGTTACTCCTATATCATTTCCATACAATTTCTTAATTTCGCTTTCAACCACATCAACTAATTCATTGGATGATGCTACTACAAATAAAGAGTCATGCTTGCCTGATTTTTGAAAAAGGGAGTCGCCAGCATCCAGGTTAATGACTGCTGCATTGTCTATGGTTGGATTGCCTGTCGATTCCATTATTGCGGTAACCAAAAAATTCTTCGATATTGTATCTTGTTTGCCAGTTGTATCATCAATAAATGAATATTCTAATCCTACTGTCTCACCCAATGTTACAAATGGATTGTCTTCTCCAGGAGGTTTGGCAATATTTTCTGCTATTACAATTGCGGATGGATCATTTTGTTTTATTTGAGAACCCTCCTGTAAATCAAGGGTCGGTGCAATTACAAATAATTTATTTGGATCTATAGATAGTGCTGCATTTGTTTTTTCTTCACCCTTAGATTTCATCAATACCTGAGACTGATAAGATGGTATAACTTCTTCGATAAAGGGCAATGATTCAATTCTGTTTATGACTGCTGCATTTAATGTGATCTTAGAGCTAGCCGAGCCTCCTGCTCCACCTCCACCTCCACCGTTGGAGCCTACAGTAGAGCCCTGTTCTTGACCACTCGTAACAAACAAAATGTTCGGAGCTAAATTACTAAACTGTTTATTAAAGAATTCAGTAAACCCTGCTCCTACTCCATTTACTGCTACTAGTAGACTGGTTCCCGCCATAACCATTAGAATGGTCAGAAGTGACCTGATTTTTCTCTCTTTCAGTGCTTGAAATGATAGAACAAATATTTCCTTAATGTCCATAGACTCCATCCCTACTATCTATTGTCTCATAATTAGATCCAAGGCTTATTTGTGGTTGTGAACTACAAGGACAGCATCGCAAAACTTTCATAAAGTACATCATCAAAAAAAAAGTGGTATTTAGGATTAAACTGAAATTAAACTGACACAATAGACGGATCTTATCTTTTATTAAAGTGGATTCATAAAATTGATGATTCTTTATTGTCTTTATATTTTGTATCACCAAAGCTTTTATCCATGTTATCGTAATCATCACAATAATTGTTATCATATATATCAAAATAGACTTAAAGTTATCTAAGAAATGGTGAAAAAATATAGATCTGCTTACTTACATGGCTGAATTCATAAGAAAAATATTTCAGGTAAGTATGTTTTCTTCCTGTTCTATTTCCCCATCCTTGAGATGTATTATTCGATCGGTTTTAATTGCCAACTCAGAATTATGCGTGACCATAATAATGGTCCTGTCGTACTTATTAGATAACATCTTAAGCAAATTAAATACTTCATTACCCGTTTTAGTATCTAAGTTACCAGTAGGTTCATCAGCCAAGATTATAGAGGGATTATTCATTAGTGCTCTAGCGATTGCAACTCGTTGTTGTTGACCACCACTCAAATTGAATGGTTTGTAACTTCCTTTGTCCTCAATTCCAAGCAATCCCATGATTTTTGAAGCCCTTTCCAACCGCTCCTTTTTATTTAATCCCGATATTATACATGGAATTTCAATGTTCTTTGAAACAGAAGCCCTGTTTATCAAATTATAAGACTGAAAAATGAATCCAATAGCATTGTTTCTTAAATAAGCCAGATCATGATCATTTAAAGAAAATACATCTACACCATTGATATAAATATCTCCAGTTGTCGGTCGATCTAAAGTCCCTAGTATATTTAGAAGTGTAGATTTACCGCTACCAGAGGGACCTACAATAGCCACAAATTCTCCCTTTTTAACATCAAAATCGATATTTTTTAGTATCGGTGTTTCCCCGGCTGTCGAAGCATAACTTTTGTAAATTCGATCGACCTTAAGGATTGGATCAGAAGAAGAAGATGAAGACGCCATTTAAGATTTCAATTCTATATATTTACTCATCTAGCTATATAAAAATTGAAAACAGTTATAGATTTATCAAGTCATTCTACTGAATTATTCCCAGTACAAATACTGTGGTTTTCAAATGTGAAAGCAAGGTAGTACTTTTCTCTATTGGACGAGGGACAAGTTATCAGAGTCCAATTAATTGAACAAATAAAACGATTCATTTCTATAGACCCGACTCGACCTGACCTTATGTTTTACACTAAAGTTAATGGATAGATGGATAATGATTATATGGATCTTAGAATAAACCAAATTGGTCCTTTTTATTTTTTTGATTAGGAATATAATGTGTCTACATCTTTTCATTTCTTGACTCTAAACAAGACTAGTTCTGTGGAGAGCTGCCCAGATTTGACTATTGCTTTGAAGTAATGGTCAAAATTTAAATATTGTATAGTAAAATATAATATAATATTCTTATGAAAAAAATTAATTTAATAATATTATCTACTTTTATTATATGGGGAATGTTATTAAATTTCGAAAATAGAGACATTATGTCCTATGCCCAGGCGGATGTTGATAGAAACATAATACCGTTGCTTATTCCTCCGTATCAGATGATTAAGGATCTTGGGTCATCGGATTTAAATAGGATTAATGTCACTTTTGTCGATAATATTCCATAAGAAATAGATAGTTTATGGTACCAAATAAATTTCTAAACTAATAATATAGAAATATTTATCAAAATCCATTAATAGGTAAATCTAATAATTAAATTAGACATATGAATAGTGGATTGAATTTTTATGGTATTATACTTGTGATAATAGCTACTCTAGTCTTTTCTGTTAATGAATTTGGAGTGGTTCATGCAACCACTGGTATTGATCTAGGTAATAATCCAGCTCAATCTAATCAAGTACCTGATTTAAAATCCGATCCAAATGACAACGATGACAACAATAACGACAAAAGCAGCAATAACAATAACGATGACAACAATAACGACAAAAGCAGCAGCAGCACTACCACCAACAGCAAGGACGATGTGCCTATGGCTTTACCGTTTAATTCCAATATGGCCGATGAATCCGATAATGAGAAAGATTATTCAAGTGTAATCCCTTTCCCTTGATTTTAGAAATATATGTTTTAATATATTAGTCGATTCTGTGTTTTATTCTTTCATTACATAATTATTTGATCCTATAAATTCGCCATGTCCTAAATTTTCAGGAAATACTACACCATTTTCCATAATTATTTTCCCCCTCGATATGGTTGTGATGGGCCAGCCTTGCAATTTAATCCCATCATATATTGTGTAGTCTGAGGAAGATTGTAAGAGATCTGGGGTCACTTTTTGTACCAAATCTACATCTATAATGACTAGATCTGCATCTGAACCCTCTTGTATAGTACCTTTTTTAGGAAACATTCCAAATATCTTTGAAGTATTGTAACTGGTTAATTCCACCAAGCGCTGTATTGGCAGCTGTCTTAAATTTACTCCATAATGTAGTAAGACTGGTAACATAGTTGCCACTCCAGGAAACCCTGCTAGTGCGGTCCAGATATCATTATTTTCCCCGGACTTTAAACTCAAGGTATTTGCAACATGATCGGTTCCTATAGTATCAATTACTCCGTTTTTTATAGCACTCCATAAACTAGCTATATCATTCTTGGAGCGTAAAGGTGGTACAACCTTGCCTCTTAGATCACCAAAATCAACTGAGTGAGTCAAATAATGTGGACAGGTTTCAATGTAGGCATTACAACCTCCAATTTGCCGTTCATGTAGTATAGCATCCAATGCACCATTTGATCCTATATGAACAAAGTAAATATTGGACCCAAATTGTCTAGCTATATTCATTATCTTTTTTATGGCGATTACTTCGCTCTCGGTAGGTCTACATTTAGACCATATGTCTAGTGGGTTATCCTTGATAGGGTTTGCTGGATTATTTTTTACATTTTCTAGACCACTATCTATAGCACTGCTTTCTGTTCTTGATTTTTCTAGTTTCTTTTCCTCAATGAGATTTGCACACGTATTATGGTCTTCTGCGTGCACGAGAACAACCGAGTTCTTCAGCGCTGAAGACTTGCCGACGACGCTATTACAGAGTTCGTCTGAAACGAACACATTTTTCGGTAGACGTAAATTTCTATATGGGTACATATCCATCAATATCCTATTATCTGTCGAACCCAGATTCATGTAGAGTTTGAATGAATGTATCCCACTTTGATACAAATAAGAAATATCATTAACTTGATCAGAATTTAGTATTGACGCATGTATGCCATAGTCTATGAAATGGTTCCTTGCACTAGCTTCTAGATGCTTGGATATCTCATCCTTATACGATTCGTATACTCTAAGCATCCGCATAATGGTGGTAACCCCACCAACTGCAGCAGATTTGGATTCGGTTGCTGCAGCCATTTCAACAGGTGAAAAAACTCCATAATGTACGTGGGGATCGATTAATCCTGGCAATACATATTTGTCATTTGCATTTATTGATTTTGTATAATTAACACTAGCTGATGAATTCGTCAGTTCTTTAATTTTTCCATTGTCTATGAGTATATTTGTTCTAAGAACTCCTACTTTAGGTATCACAACATTTGCATTTTTTATTATTAGATCACAGCTATTACTATTGATACGATCATAACCATCTCTCATAATCATCACCTGATGAGCGAGAAGGATTGCATCTAGCCAAGTTGTCTGGTTAGATTCGGTGTATTTTCATAGACTTTGTATTGGTTATTTTCGAGTGCACAATAACAAATACTTGCAGGTCGTATAAAGAACCCAGTCTCAATAATCCCTGGTATTTTCTTCAGCTCAGTATCCAATTGAAGAACATTAGAATAATCGTTAAACATGACGTCTAGAATAAGATTTCCATTTTCTGTTATATAGGGATAACCCCTCTCCAAAGTTCTGAGGATTGGGACACCATTTAATTTATTCAAAAAAGGTATCGTTGCAGTTCTTCCAAATGGGAGGATTTCCAGTGGCACAGATCTTGAAAAACACGGCACAAATTTTGATACGTCTCCCACAATTATTGTTTTTTTAGAAGAATAGTATAAGATCTTTTCACGGAATAAGGCTCCGCCACCACCCTTTATCATAAAGAACTTACTATCAATTTGATCAGCACCGTCTATTACAATATCTAAGAAGGGGATCAATGATTCATCCACTATACTTAATTTTTTCCTCTCGGCTTCAATTTTTATTTGTAATGAGGTACAAATAAATTTACACCTTTCTATGATGGAAGATGGTAACAGATTTACAATTTTAGCTATGGCCCGCCCACTACCTAATCCAATAATAAGAGGTTTATTGGATATATGATTTTCAATGATGTGTTGTGCTATGTTTTCAAAGCTTTTATCTAAAGATCCATTCTTTTGAGAACCGGAAGTGGATGACGACATAATGCTTTATAATGAAAATGATGAAAGTATATTTAAATCGATTGAAGCAAGCGACAGTCACGACTGTTGTAGTCATGATACTATTGTATTTAGATAAATTATATTGTGCTTATTTATGAATCCCCTAATCTTTTTAATGTTTTAAGAATGTCGTTCTGTATTTTGTCAATTTCGTTCAAGTCAATGTTTTTATTTATGGATTGCTTCGAATCCAGTGGAATAGATGATGTTCCTATATCTCCTTCATTCATTTGAGAATGCTCTCTATTCGTATCATTAATTGATCCTCCTGTTTCTTTCAATCCTTCTACCCCACTAAATCCTAATTCTCTATTGTTGTCGCTATCACCATCACCATCACTATCAACCTGTGAAAATGATTCCTTGTTTTTCTTGTAACTTGATTTAATTGTTTTAATCTTACCTAGTATCGAGGAGGTAGTTTTTTTGAGGTATGGATCTAAATGGTTTTTAGTCTGATCCTTATCCTTATCCTCATTTTTAGAATTTGATTCATTATTACCTAACCCCAAACCAGTTAGCTTTTCATCTATTTTTTTAACATAGTCTGATAAAATTGAATTTAACTGATTTCTGTACTCGTATATTTCTTGGACCTCTAGTATCGGGTTAAGTTGAAAGGCACGTTTATCATACTCCTCTAAAAGATTGACATATTTACGTGCTAGTCTGTCCCTTTCATATTCATCTATTTTTTTTTCATCAAAATGTTGGTTTATCTTGTTTAAAGCTTCTAAAGCAACTGATTTTTCAAAGTAAAGACTGCTTAACTCATACTTGACATTGCCGAGAATTTTAAACTGACTCTCTCTTCTTTTTTTAATAATTTGGAAACCAAAAAGGGCACAAATTACGCCTAACATGGCTGAACTGGCAACTATGAGTATGTCTATCATGTTTATATGCTATTTATAATGACGTTTTGGTTTATAAAAATAAAATAATGTTAAATAAGTAAAAATTAGAAGGTTATTTTACTCGCCTTTTTATCCATTTATATTTTCTTAGCTTTGGATCGGGATATCCACATTTTGCACAGGTTTTGCCACGTTTGTGAAATGAATTATGTCCGCATCTTCTACATCTAATATGTGTTTTCTTGCGGGTAAACTTACCCATAGATGTAGTTCCTTTTGTCAATTCCTTTTACCTCAAAATTAGTTGTAGTTATTTGAACTGAGGAGGAGAAATTATAACCACATTATCTCCTCTCACAACGATATTTCCAATTTCATCTGTCTTTCCTTCTTCTAATATTTCCACAGAACTTTCTAATAATAAATTCATATGTTGATCAAAACCTTGTAAGTTTCCTCTAATAACCTTACCACCCTTCAATTTTATCAAAACATCCCTACCGAGGCTTTCATCGAGGACTTTAACTGCCATATCTACTGACAACTTTATCTAACCTATTTTCTATCAAATGGATGTCCTATATTAAATTTAGTTTTTACTTTTTTTGGGCGATGGTTAAGAATTACCTATAGTTGGAGTCTGTAATTAGAGACAAAATTTTTTCTATTACCTGAGAAAGCATTTTCTTTCCTTCTGTGGCATTGGCATTAAGGGGATTTCCCCATATTCCATTTTTAGTAAATTTCGTAAATCCTGCTGGATTGTTAATTGACATATTTGTACCCAATTTATACAAAGAGCCGAATTCGTGACCTTTTGTATCCAATCCTGCCTTTGCAAGATCCATATTAACAAGATTTGGATGAATAGCCATCATTATGGAAGTTTCTACTTCTCCTGCATGATCAAATCCTGTTTCAAGCAATTGCCAATAGTTAATAAAGTAGAAAAAGTCTGAATTTATCTCATACCTTGATAATAAATTCTGTCCGACATATTGCAAAAGGCCAATATTGCCGTGATGCCCATTGATCACATACATACGTTTGATACCGTGCATTGATAGGGACTGACAAATACAGGAGATAAAATCAACTAATATGTTATAGTCTATTGAGATATTAAAGAGCGGTTCATGTTCATAAGATACGCCATAGAAAAGAGAAGGAAGCAAGAATGCTTCCGATTTAATTGATACGATGCTTGAAATATGTTCTACAATAAGGGTATCTGTCGAAAATGGTAAATGATCTCCGTGCTGTTCTATGGAACCAAGAGGTAAAATAGCTGACTCGAAATTGAAATCATTTGTCAAGCTGGAAAATTTGTTTTGACTGATATTCTTGATTTCCATTATTAGTTTAATTAGGATCGTCGCGCTGTGCTATAAAACATATTTGATTATTTATAACTGACTTTGCCCCAATAGACCTCTAATTTATCTTCTAAAAACAGTTTTACTGCTTCAAACAGCGCTAGAGCTTCAGCAAATTGACCTTTTATCTTGATAGATTCCAATGTGTCTTCTGTTAAAACCTTAAACGATTCTTGAATAATTATAGGGCCTTGATCTAGATCTTCTGTTACAAAATGTGCGGTACATCCAATTATTTTGGCGCCTCTTTCATAAGCTTGTACATAAGCAAAAGCTCCAGGAAAAGCAGGCAATAAAGATGGATGAATGTTTATGATTCTATTTGGATAGCGCCATACAAAATTAGGTGTTAGTATTCTCATATACCTTGCCAAGACGATGAGGTCAATGTCGAAATTTTCAACCAGTTGTAAAATCTCACTTTCTGCAACGCTTTGTTCCACGTGGCTTACAAAATGAAATGGGATGGAAAAGGTATCTGCAATTGATTTTAGCTTTTCATCAGAGCCAATTATCAAAGAGATATTGCAATTTATTTCTCCAGAAGCACGAGAATTTAGAATTTTCAACAAGCAGTGGTCTTCTCTACTTACTAGAATTGCCATGTTCTTGACTTTGTTCTCTTCATGAAAGTGTACCTTCACCTCCATAGCTAGTTTTCTACCAAGCTCATCCAATTCTTTTTGCATTTTTGATTTATCAATTGTTGGAAATGACGCCTCAAGATGCATTCCAAAGAGTCCTTTTACTACATTCTGGTTTATCTTTTCAATGTTTCCACCGTTTCTAAAAATATAGTTAGTTGTATCTGCAACTATTCCTTCTTTATCTTTACCTACAATAGTAACTTCAACATGTGTTTTAGTATTTTTTGAATCTGCAATATTTGTACCGGTATCTCCCATTTATGATGAAGGATATTGATTATCCGAGATAAATATGGTGCATCTACACACTTGTATGGAGTTTTTTATCGTGTTTAAAACAGACTGGTAAAATTTGATGCATTCTTGCCCCGCTTACATGTTTGTACCGCAAATCAAATGACCGAAAGAAAGTGGAGGGTGCGAGAGGAAGAAGCGAAGCATATTACAAGACAACAGCAGAGCATCTTGATGCCTCATTTATCGGATCAGGTGACCGATTCGGGATGAGCTTTGGCAATAAATATAATAGTTTTTTATTTAGTAAAAATTTGATATAAAATAATAGTATATTTATTTTAAGAACTATACATATTATACACATTACCTTAACTTATGATGTTTATATTAAACAATAAAAAACCACTTATTTTAGCTGTGGTTGCAGTGGTGACTTTTGCTCTATTTTTGAGTCCCACTTTAGCGGTGAATAACGTTATGGCAACAGACAAGAAAAACAAAGGAAATGATTCAGATCAAGACATCGATCAAGGTCAATCTTCACGACAAAATGCACAATGTGTCTCTGGTGAAGATGTGATAGCATCTTGTAACAATTTGAGCGTCCAAGACCAGGACAATGACGGGAATAACGCAGCAGGACAACAGGATGGTGGAGATAACAAAAAAGGTAAAGGAAATGACGGAGATCAAGACATCGATCAAGATCAAGACAACAAACAACATGCACAATGTGTCTCTGGTGAAGATGCAATCGTATCTTGTAACAATTTGAGCTTCCAAGAACAAATCAATAGCGGAAATAATGCATTAGGCCAAGCCTAACTTCTTCCTTCAATTTTTTCATTTCATTTCATTTCATTATTTGATATATATTTTCAAAATTCTTTATCCAATATTCTATGGAATTAATACCATTCTATCTTTGATTTTATTATGAAACAATCAATATTACATTCACCAAATCACCCATTTACCCTTGTCTGCCATCTATTTCTATCAAAGAAATTCCTAAATTTAAAAAATTAATTTGAAATTATTTAGATAAATATTTTGTATCCTTTTACAAAGGATTAATTTAATTTATTAAAAGGTTAAATTCAATATTAATTATAAAATGGGTAGTAGAAAGAGAAAAACTGCAAGACCAGTACGAAAAACAAAGTCTACTGAAGGACGATGTCCAAAATGTAAGACCATAGTGAGATTCAATGTTTCTGGCCAAGTGGGCAGTGAGATCTATGAATGTATAGGTTGTACTACAAAGTATAAAGTTGATGAGTTGTAATTAAAAATAGAACAGTTAGTTGACAGAATACCTGATGTTATATCACGGGAATGTTTTTTTATTGCAAAATTTTTAGGTATTTAGTGTCTAACAGAATAGAGTACACCAATAAGGTCTATTTATACAGCAGCGGGATGCCTGCAGAATTGATAGATAGAAGTAAAGAAAAATTAAATGAACATGGCGTTAATCCAAACGATTTAATAGTAATTGAATCACCAGAAAATGTTCCTGAAGGAGCAATTATGATAACTCTCTGGCCACACTATTTGTCTGTCGCAAAAGTGAAGAGAGTGAGGGAAGGATCTATCTATGCGCCTCAGTTATTTAATATAGATTTGTAGCTTTATACAAAACAAGGCATGTTTTTAACTTTTTTTTGCAAAAGAGGCAAGCATAATGAATGTCCTGGAAATTGGCCCATGGACGAGACTTGTGGTCCCGACGAAGATTGCTCCTTTGATATGAAAATGGTTAGATGCGAATGTGAATGTCATGATACAAACTCAAATACGAAATAGGTCAAATAAAGTAGCAATTAAGAAAAAAGTCTAGTTTTTGTTTTAGACTCAAACATGTTGTTGTACCAAAATTATATTTGTCCGCAACTATGTTGTAAATTAAACAACAAACCTGTGGAACAGATCTTACAGTGTATTATAAAATGAGTTGAAAAAGATGCCTTTTCTTTTATTTCTGGTTATATGCCAAAAAACAATAAATAATAATGCTTTTTAAAGCAATACAATTACAACTGTATTAACAATGGAAAATAAATATAATAATCATTCCAGTAAATCTGTTTATCATGAAAAGTGTATCGCATTTTTGAACATTTCTGAAAAGATTCGATATGTTGGAATAATTAATAGATTTGGTAGGACGGTATCAGGAAAGCTGCGAAAGACTGTAAAACCATTGTTATCTCCAGATCAAGCTAGAGATGAACACTTTATTGAATCTATTAGACAACAGCTTAGAAATTCCTTTGAATCTTCGATTGGAAAAACCATATTCTCTATTACAAAAAATGAATTTGTTACTCTGGTATTAATTCCGTCTAAAACTACTGATGATGTTCTATATTATGTAACTATAGACAAGGACGTTCCACTAGACGAAGTTAATGACATCATAAATAAGGTAATTGAAATAGAAGGATAAAAAGAAAAAAAATAATTTATACTAATCTAATTAGTTAAAATTTATTCTACTTCTCATCTCTTTATCCTTCATGATAGCTGGATGATTTGGATCTACTAGTATTACTTCAAACCAAGAAT
>WHSX01000099.1 GCA_009379865.1 Candidatus Nitrosocosmicus sp. | reverse complement strand
GAATCTGGTTTGCTATCTGGAATCTGGTTTGCTATCTGGAGAGTATATAGCTGGAGGATTGTCAAATGATCGGCATTTTGCCAATGGGATATTGGATGAAGCTTGTTCATAAGCAAGGGCATTTAAAGATTTATAAAAAAAAGTATATTCATTTTCTTGTAGTTGAAAGATTTACGAAATAGAATAAATAAAAAAATTAACAAGAACTATAATCAAAGACAAAAAATCCTAAACGAAATAAAGCAAACCCTTGATATTGATTTTAACAAAATTTCTGTTTATTCTTCGGTGATCGAGATTCATCCTCATTCACATGATCCTAGTGATGAATTTAAAGTTGATTCTCAAAATGAGAAAAAGATAAGTACTGAAAAGGACGAAAAACTATCCAATGAGACAAAAGAAAAAAAACCTCTTTTTAGAATAGATTTACCTGGTTCTATAATTGAGTCGCAGAGGTTTTATTATAAAGATGTAGAATTAAATAATCTTTCTCTAGAAGAACTAGATAATCTAAAAAAAGATCTAGATTTTATCTTAATAGAAATCGAAAAGGAAGTTGATAAGCTTTTAATTTGAATTTTATTGCTCTACCTTTTTAGTTTGAATGGAAGTTTATATTTTTTATTCGTGATGCATTTTGTGACATACAATACCTTTTAACTATTCAAACAATGTAATGGGTGTTATTATCAATCTCTCGGGTGATTATCTTTTACATTGCTTTACAATTTGCATTCAAAAATGCTGTAAATGATATTTTGAAAATCAAAATAATGTTTCCGGTTAGCATAATGTTTTAGTGGTACGACTCATTGAAATGGGTCTATTCTACAGACCAAATCACAGACAATACATATAGTTTTCTTATCATTTTATATAGTAGATACATCTATGACAACCCAGATGATGCCAATAATTCGTGTCACCGTCCTTTATTTTGCCTACATACATGAAACAACTAGAAAAAAAGAGGAAATAATGGAGTTGTCTACAAATACTTCGATAAAGGATCTTGTATCAATTATACTAACCCGGTATCCAAACATAAAAAACATAAAAAACATCAAAATTTCTGTCAATTATCACATTGTCAATTCAAACTCAAACTCAATTCTAAAAAACGATGATGAAGTAGCCCTTCTACCACCAATTTCTGGAGGATAGTTTTTTTGGGTAGTAGAGATTTGCAAAAAAAGACCAATAAATCAGAATCTAATTACAGTAATAATTCTCGTCACCCTATGAAAAGCAACAACGCACTAGGGCCATCGTCATCATCACAAAGAATAACAAATTCAGAAATTGATGTCAATGATGTCATAAATTCGATGGCGGACATTGAGGGACATTCTGGGGCAACTGTAATTTTTGTAGGTTCAGTAAGAAACTTTGGAATGAATGGAAAAGTAAAAGGAATGTATTATGAATCATATACAAAAATGGCTGAAAATAAGATAAAAAATATCGAAAAATTGGCAATGGAAAAATATAGTATTAAAAAAATTAAAGTAGTTCACAGAATAGGTGAATTAGCTTTAGGCAACAACAGTGTAATCATAGCACTTTCAACTCCTCATAGTAAAGATGCCTTTAAGGCCTGTAAATACATTCTTGCAAGGATTAAACAAGAGGTGCCAATTTGGAAAAAAGAAATTCTATCAAAAGGCGATGAAAAATGGGTGGATGGGAAATCAATCAAGACAAATTGAGAATACAAATACAATATTTGGTTCAATTTGTGGAAGTAAACATTTGAATTATATGTCATCCATAATATTAAACAAACTTAATATCGCTCTCAATTTTAAATGAATGAATTAATATATGAAAAAAAATTCTGATCCGTATTTTACCGTAGATAAGGCATTCAAAATTCTTTTAGAAAACATAACGGTTCCTAAGAATATAGAACTTGTTCCTGTTTTTGAATCCCTTGGAAGGATCCTAAAGGATGACGTTATTGCGCAAGAAAATATACCTACTTATGATTCTTCTCACATGGATGGATATGCAATCCGGTCTAGCGATGTGCCTAATGCATCAAAGCAAAATCCAGTTCTTTTAAAGATTTCACGCTCTGAATCGACCTTAGGGATCTTACCACGCCATATTCTAAAAAAAGGAGAAGCATATAGAATTCAAACTGGTGGTTATATGCCTTTAAAATCCGATGCAGTAATACCGATAGAAAACACAAAAATAAACAATAACGGTCTAGTGGAGATAGATGAACCCGTAGAAAAAACAAATTTTGTGTATTCAACTGGATCGGATATCAAAAAAGGAAAAAAGGTGTTATGTAAAGAACAGGCGATACGAGTTCAACACATGGGTCTTTTGGCTTCTCTAAGGATTAATAAAATTTCAGTTTTTAGAAAGCCTTTAGTCTCTATTATACCTACAGGTAACGAACTTACAGACGATGTTGAAGAAAATAAAGAAAATAAAGAAAATAAAGTAATAAACACTAATGGTCCTATTATTTCTGCCTTAGTAAGTGTATTAGGTGGCATATCGGTGAATATGGGAGTTACACCAGATGACGTGGGTATCCTCAAAAGAAAAATTAATCATGCTGCAAAAACTTCTGATTTGATTATAACGATAGGTGGAACCTCGGCCGGTAAGCAGGATATTGTGAAATCAACCATTGATTCGATGACATCTTCTGGAATTATAGCTCATAAAATAAAACTAGATCGAGGTAGAGTAACAGGTCTTGCCGTCGTCAATAAAAAACCAATAATAATTATGCCCGGACCAATTCAAGGCAGCTTGAATGCCTTTTTTGTATTTACAAGACCCTTGATATCCCTATTTTCGGGACAAACTACGATAAGTGTTTTTGCCATTTCTGCCATAATAGTTGAAGATTGGACTTGTCGTAAGAAATTTCATGATTTTAGAAAAATAGTATACGTCCACCTTATGAAATTAGAAGACAAGTTCTATGCAAAACCAGTAATGGGGGAAACTCAGAGTATTTCATTAATAGTCAATACTAATGGTTATGTGACTGTTCCTGAGAATGTGACAAATCTTTTCAAGGGAGACGTAGTACAAGTAAATATTTTACCCGGCTACTCATATGTTAACGACATCCAGTTTACAGGATAAAGCATCTGTGTGTGTTTCACTATGCTATTTGTGATGACCATGCCCTGCAATCATTCTAAAAATGTGCATTACCCCTGGAAATAACGCATTTATAGATTGAGAAACTGCATTGGTGCTACCTGGCATGTTCACAATTAATGTATTTCCTCTAATTCCTGAAACCCCACGTGAGAGCATGGATAGGGGAGTCCTACTTTGTCCATAGTCTCGAAGATTCTCTGATATACCTGATACTTCCTTTTCTAAGATTTTTTTTGTAGCCTCTGGGGTGACATCACGGGGTCCTACTCCTGTTCCTCCAGTAGTAATAATAATATTTACTTTGAGTTTGTCAGAATAATATATCAATTCTTCCTCTATCAATTTAATTTCATCAGGAATTATCTTGTAGTCAACAATATTAAATCCGCTTGCGGTAAGGGCACTAATTATTAATTTACCTGATTCATCTTGGTCTTTCTTTCTAGAATCACTAATTGTAATAACAACCGCTTCGAGTTTCTTATCGTAGTTTTCCTTAAAATCCCCAATCCCTCCGTGCTTTTCTAATAATTTGATGTTATCAATTGATAGAGATATGTCCAGAGGCTTTAGTACGTCGTATACGGATAATGCAGCGATAGTTGCTCCAGTTAACGCTTCCATCTCGACCCCTGTTTTCCAAATACTTTTTACTCTGACAAGAATCCTAACATGGCTGGGTTCGATAGTAACATCCACCTTTATATCATCTATCGGAATAGGATGACAGTATGGAATAAGATCTGAAGTTTTTTTAGCTCCCAGAGTACCTGACACTTTTGCTATTTCAAAAATATTCCCCTTTGGGGAGTTTCCATCCTTTATAATGCTTATAATTTTGTTATCAAATGATAAAAGTGCTTGAGCAACAGCAGTTCTAAGGGATTCTGGTTTGTCACCGACATCAATCATACCACCCATTACTTACAGTTAGAATAAATTATCTATATAAGATTAAGATTGCGCAATATTACAATTGTAGAGGCTTTATATTTATGAAGTAATTGTTTTTTTGAGTCAAATTACATGTTAGACTGATGATACGAATGAATGATAATTGAATTTGGAAAAAGCCTTAAATCTCTCATGTTTTTTGATTATATAGTGGTCCTAAAGCTAAGGGGCAATAATTATGTTGTATTTTTCCTTTTTGGTCTTGCTGCAGGAATTGCGAGTTTATCTTTATCAATTCTATTAAAATTAACTATTAATGGATTATTCATACCTGAAATTGCTTCCCAGGGATTAATCTCAATTACATCTGGAGAAATCGAATCGCAAGCAGTACTAACATTAGGTCCTTTAGCTAAATATTCTACATTTATAGGTGCGACGGTGGCTAATATTCTACTTTACGGTATAATCGGTATCATTTTGGGTAAATTGTTTATGAAAATGAAATCGCCACGCTATGCAATTAAATCCGTACTATCTACGTTCATTTCTTATATGATTTTGATTGTACTCACAATTGTTTTTTTGGTGCTTAGTACCACGCCTGGACAATCCATATCTATCCCTGTCAATTCATTTGTATTATTTTTGTTACCCAGTGCCGTTTATGGATTGATCTTTGCATTCTTGTTTGGTAATAAGAATAAGAAAATTGATCGGGTTGAAATTCGTTCTAATGATGATGATGTTATAAACAAGAGTAACAAAACTGCCGATATCGACTATAACAAGAGAGATATGATCCGTGCTTTAATAATTTCAGTTATTGCCATTCCATTAGTATATTTTGGATTTAACCGTTTAATATCTGGGTCGGGACAACAGCAACGACAACCCCAAGCCCTTGACGAGTCAATTCAACAAGTTTTGCAATCAAAAACCAAACCCCCTGGTTTTGAAAATCCTGTTCTTACACCACTAGTAGATGCTGAGGTAACTCCAACCTTTATTTTTTATAGGATAGATATAAACACGGTAGTACCAACTATCAATGCTGATGACTGGAATCTCACTATCAAAGGACTAGTGGACAATCCTGTTGTAATTAACTATGCGGAGTTTAAGGGTATGAATTCAGTTGAAGAATTTGCAACCTTGACATGTATTAGCAATAAAATAGGTGGAAATCTTGTTAGCACCGCCTTATGGAAGGGAGTGAGACTTAGAGACATCCTTTCTAAAGCTGGAGTTCAGTCTGGCGTTAAATACATTGTGTTTAGATGTTCAGATGGATACGATGTAGGAATTCCATTGGAGAATGGCATGATGGATGGTACCATTCTAGCGTATGACATGAACAATTCGCCTTTGACCAATGAACATGGATATCCTGTTAGAGCAATAGTGCCTGGATTCTATGGAATGATGAATCCAAAATGGATTACAGAAATAGAGTTGGTAGATAAGACGTACGAAGGCTTTTGGCAAAGAAAAGGGTGGACAGATAATGACATCAAAAATATTTATTCATCCGTAGTTATTCCTGGCAATCAACCGATAAATGATAGATTCCCGAATTTAGTACCTAATAGCAGCTTCCTGAATGGTAAAAACATACCAATTGCTGGGATCGCATTTGCAGGTGATAGAGGAATATCCAAAGTTGAGGTAAGTGTAGATGGGGGAACTACGTGGAAAACTGCGATAGTCAAAGATCCGTTGTCACAATATACATGGGTTTTGTGGACAAGTGGATTTACAGCTGCAGATAAAGGGGATTATAAGATTATCGTGAGAGCAACAGACAAGACCGGTCAGATCCAGACTTCTGAATTAGAAGAGCCATTTCCAAGCGGTGCTGGAGGCTATAATCAAGTAAATATTTCAGTATAAAATTGGCTTTTTTGATGTCCAAGACCACTTTTGTTTTTTGTCCATAATCCGTATTGTTTGTTTTTCATTTGCAACTGTAAATCAAATAAAACATAATAGATCCGATTTATCATTATAATAAAGAATTGATAAATTCTTCCTATTTAGAATCTAATTTTATATCTTGTAATATATTTTCTACATATCTGTTTTTCATTCAGGTTTTTATCCACCAATAGTGTGCATAACATTCAAAGTTGGTCTTAATGAATGTGATTTAATAATTTTGATAATTCCTTCAGGTTTTTCCTGCACTGACTTGTTTATACATTTAATTATATCTGAATCTGATTTTCCCCCTTCAAGTAAACTCCTTAGATCAATACTTGACTTGTCAAATAAACAATTGTAAAGTTTACCATCTGCAGTAATCCGAACTCTATCACAGTTCTGACAAAAAGGCTCTGTGATGGAGGGAATAAATCCTATAACTCCTTTTCCATCCTCAAAAGTGTACAATCTAGCGGGGTCGGATTTGTCATTATAAAGTGGAGATAGTTGATCAAAGTCCTTGTTTATTATCTCTATCATTCTTTTCTTACTTACAACCAATTCCTCAGACCAAATGCCTGTTCCATCTAATGGCATGAATTCAATAAATTTAACAATACATCCAGTGTCTCTAGAAAATCTTACGAAATGTGATATTTCATCGTCATTCCATCCCTTAATAATTACAGTATTGATTTTTACTGGCAAATTTTCGTCGATTGCAGTATTTATCGCGTTCCTTACTTTAAAAAAGCCATCAATTCCACTCATGGCTTTAAATCTGTCAGGTTTGAATGTATCCAAACTAATGTTTAAACTTTCTAGCCCAGATTCTTTGAGAATCTTTATCTTGTCTTTTACTAGTATTCCATTTGTAGTCATACTAATCGATCTTAATCCTTCAATAGAGGACAAAGATTTGATTAGATTCTCTACGTTACCACGAACTGTAGGTTCTCCTCCTGTTATCTTTATCTTTTCAATTCCTAAAGATACAAATATTTTGGCAAGGTGCGTTATTTGTTCATAACTCAGAAGGTTGTTTTGCTCCAACCAATTAGTATTGTTTGAGGGCATGCAGTAAACACATTGCATATTACATCTATCAGTTATTGAAATTCTCAGTTTCTTTGCTATTCTTCCAAAACTGTCTGCAAGGTTATTACTCAATTACATCTCCTCTAACGTGATCTAATCTCTTAAAACCCATTTGATGTATATAGGGCTTTAGTACAGAACATAGCTAACTAACCAGTACGAAAATTTAAGAAATCAATATTGCCATAACAGTTTATTAAGTTGGATGGATTAGACAAGGATGATAAAGATATCTGAGGATAAACCAATTGTAAAACTATTATACGAACTCAGAGTAAGACTAACTAGAATATGTATTGTAATGATCGTATTGGTTTCTGTGTGTATGACTCTTGGTGTCACCGTCATCAAATTTGGTGGATATGATTTATTTATCCTTTATCCTGATACTTTTAACAGTTTATCTATTCAAGTAATTTCCCAGATAAAGAACGACTTATTGCCTAATAACGTTAGCTTGCTACAAACTACTCCAGGGCAGGTTTTTACAGCGCAGGTATATGTGGCCATAATAATTGGGATTGTGGGGTCTTTACCAGTCATACTTGGGGAACTGTTTTCCTTTTTAAATCCTGCACTCCATTATTCTGAAAAAAGAGTCATTAAGAGAATCGTTGTACCGATTATATCATTATTTGTAATGGGTTGTCTATTTTCTTATTATGTTGCAATTCCCTATACTCTTGATTTCTTGTACCAATATGGAGAGGCTCTAAGTGTATTAACTTTTTTTGAAATCACTCCTTTTATCCTTTTTGTCGTAAATATGTTATTGATATTTGGATTTGCCTTTCAACTTCCAATGGTCATGTGGGCTCTTTCCAAAACACGAATCGTTAATACAAATTTCTGGAAGGATAATTTGAGATACGTGGTTATATTTTTAGTCATACTGGGTGCAATCATAACTCCTGATGGGAGTGGAATAACCATGTGGTTTGTAGTAGGACCCTTGATGCTTTTGTACGTTATCGGAATAATAACGATTCAGATAGACTTGCGACTTTCAAAAAATAATTGGAACTAATTTAGACAATCGAAAACATGGTAGTTGAAATCAAGTATAGAACTAAAGTTAAAAATAACCTCTATGTTAGGTAAATAAGACCTATGATGAAAGTAATTTCAGTTAACGTAGGATTACCCAGACAGGTTTCATATGGGAAGCGGCAGGTTGTTACGAGCATATTCAAAGAACCTGTAGAGGGAAGGATAAAAGTAACCACACTTAATTTGGATGGGGATGAACAAGCAGACCTCTCGGTTCATGGTGGATTTGACAAGGCGGTTTATTCATATTCTGAAGAACATTACAAATATTGGAAAGAAGTATACCCTACAATTGTTATGCCTTTCGGGATGTTTGGAGAAAATCTTACTACTCAGGGATTAAATGAAGACGCGATAAACATAGGTGATCAATATCAGATCGGTTCATCACGGTTAGTTGTAACACAACCTCGGATGCCTTGCTACAAGCTAGGGATCAAATTTGGTCGCATGGATATCCTAGAGAAGTTCGTCAATAGTCGACGTCCGGGAATATATTACAGGGTATTAGAAGAAGGTGAATTAGGTGTCGGAGACAACATAAAATTGTTATACAGGGATGAAAATAATGTTACTATAAATGATATTGTTAGTTTATATATAAATGATCGTGATGATGGCGAAAATATATCCAAAATGAAAAGAGCAACAAAATTAGAATTTTTGCCCGAACCCTGGAGAATATATTTTGATCAAAAAATATCCCGGTTGCGGAAGAGTTAGATACTGATTACTCAAATCTTTAAGCTTTTAGCAAATGAGGCTATTGATTTGGTTCTTTGTATCATACTTTACCTAATTCATCTATTTATCTTAAAATATAACTAATTGATAGCAATATTTGTTAAATAATTTTTGATTTCAAATCAATAGTTATATTTAATTATCGATCATCAAAGTTGTCTGGTTTAGAAAGTTTGTCTTGTACTGGCAAAATAAATCCAAAGGTTACACCCTTTCCATCTTGATTGTTTTTAGCCCAAATCCTTCCACCATGAGCCTCGATTATCTTTTTAGAAACATACAAACCAAGTCCTGTTCCTCTGCTTGATTTTTTTACAAATCTCGTAAATAACAGGGGTAGGTCATCTTGATGAATTCCATGTCCTGGATCACTTATAGTAACCTCTATTTCCCTTCCATTGTTTATCTTTTTCATATCTATTTTTATTTCATCTTCGTCTTTTGTAAATTCAAGGGCATTATCTATCAAGTTCATAATAACTTGTGTCAATCGAGATTCGTCAGCATTTAATATTTGACTATTATTAGGAGCATATGACTCTTCAAGTACAATATTATACTTGCGATCACCCCTTTTCCGATCTTGGTAATTAATCATTATCTCTGTTATCAATTCCTTAAGGTTGATTGGCCCTTTATTTAGTAGCAATAGATCATTATCTAATTGCGATATATCAAAGACTATATCCACCAATCCCTTGAGCCGCTTTGCATTTCTATTTATTGTTTCCATAGGATGTTTATATAACTCAATGTTACCAATCAATTTCATTAAAATATCTGAGAAACCCAGTAAAGATTGTACCGGATTTCTTAATTCATGAGCAGCTATGTTTATAAATTCCTTCTGCATATCATCGTGAATCTGGACATTTCTATTTGCTATTTCGAGTTTCCTGTTTGTATCTTCCAATTCCTTGGTCCTTTTTTTAACTGATTTATCCAAGGTACTGTTAACTTTACTTAGGAACAAGATCAATAACAATACTACCGCGATTATACCTATTATTAAAGTCAGCATTTGCAGCCTTTCCTTGTCTATTATTTCATTAATTTTTGAATAAATAAAGGAAGTTGGTGATATCACAAATACAGAGTACTTGGGGGAGCCCTCAATGACAACCGGGTATCCCGTAGTTAGTCTTTCATTGTTTAGCAACTTGTATACCGCAGAAGATGGATCTCCTGACATGACTGTTTTTATCAAACTATTTAGTATGTAATTGTGTCCAGTAAAATTCGGGGTAAAATTTC
>WHSX01000098.1 GCA_009379865.1 Candidatus Nitrosocosmicus sp. | reverse complement strand
GCCAAGGTTACATGAACAAAGAAAGTATTTGTATACCCATCCTCTAACTCCATCTGTCTTAATGCTTCCAAAAAAGGTAAGCTTTCAATATCTCCAACTGTTCCGCCACATTCCACTACCATTATTTCCAGATCCTCTTCTAAGGAAATCTTCCTCAACTGTTTTTTTATTTCATCCGTTATGTGTGGTATTATTTGTACGCATTGGCCCAGGTATTTTCCTTCCCTTTCCAGTCCTATCACATTTGAAAAAATTCGACCCGCCGTCAAATTATGGCTTGATTTTAAACTAGTATTAAGAAAACGCTCGTAGTTTCCTATGTCCATGTCACATTCACCACCATCATCAGTAACGAACACCTCACCGTGAGTTAGGGGATTCATTGTTCCTGCATCATAATTCAAATAAGGATCTATTTTTATGCAAGTCACTTTCAACCCGCAAAGTTGTAATAATTTGGCAATAGATGAAGCTACGATTCCTTTCCCTAAGCCAGACATTACTCCCCCAGTTACAAATATAAATTTTGGAGAATTGGTCATAATTGCTTTATAGAGAATGTAGATTGAATCAATGATAATTAAGTGTTTATTATTCTTTTAGCCGGAATTAATGTTACTATGATGAAAAGTTTTATTATGGTATTCCACATATAATAAGTATATCATCATGAATTCTTACGAAAATAATGACAATATCTTTGGCAAAGATAATAACAAAAATGATATTGATAATAAGGAGCCATTTAAAGGGAAGAGTGCCTTAGATGCTTTGCATGAGGATATGGTCAAGGAGAAGGAAAGAAACCTCAACTTAAAAATTTCAGATATGTATGGGGTAGACTATGAGGAGGCAGACGAAATTCACATAAATTATCATAGTTTGAGATTGAAAAAAATGATACAAAAATCAGAAATATTATCAAGTATGAGTGCATTTATCGATAGCCACCTTGATTTGAAAACCCTCTCCACCCAAGTTGCTTTTGGTGAAATTACTGAAAATACCTGCATTGATATTTTGATTAGTGTGATGAAGAACCAGAAAGAGACTAGAATAAGAGATAGATACATCAACTTCTATAGTTAGAAGATTGTAAAGCTAATTCTACCACACTAATTTGATCCACCAATATGACAACAAATAATCTTAGATTTCCCAGTACGAAATCCATGCTAAAAACACTGGTGAAGAATTCTTTTAAAGCTATTGATGACGGTATGTACGAAATTAATTGGGACCGGGAATATATCAATCATGCTTGCTTGAGTATGCGGAATAATATTCTTCAATGCAAGCAAAATCCACTCATAACCGAAATAAAATATGCCTCTCCATCAAGGGGAACAATAGTAGACTATAATGAGATGAAGGTCGAGGAAATCGCCATAACAATGGAAAAGGCTGGAGCGACCGGTATATCGATTTTAGCTCAACCATACTTGTTTAATGGATCAATACGTAATATTTTGAGAGCAAGAAAGTATGTTACTGTACCCATTCTGATGAAAGATATAGTGGTAAGTGACGTTCAAATCAAAGCTGCAAAAAAAGCCGGTGCCGATTGCATATTGCTAATAAAAACCGTTTTTGACAACGACTTGTCGGAGGGAAGCTTAGAGACATTAGCCGAATATGCAAAGAAAATCGGACTAGAAGTAATTTTAGAAACTCACGATGAAATTGAGTTTAGTGAGGCTGTAAAGACTAACAGTAAATCAAGAAGGCCTTTTAGTATAATTGGTATTAATAACAGGAACTTGAGTACACTTGAAGTAGATTTAGACACCACAGTTCGGATATTATCAGAAAATTCCAAAATTAACAATATTGTGATTTCAGAAAGTGGTATAAGTGGTCCAACCGATATCATAAAGTTAAAGAGTGCAGGAGCAGATGCATTTTTGATTGGGACAACTTTGATGGAGAAATCTAAAGAAATGGGCCAAAATATAAAAGAATTAGTAGAGAGTTAGGTTGATCGATAAAGTATTATGTAGCAACTGCCTAATTTCATTTCTATATATTTGAAAAATAACACTGATTTAGGAAAATTTGGAACGTATGGAGGCAGATATGTTCCAGAGACATTGATTCCAGCCTTAGAGGATCTGGATAAATGGTACCAGAGATTGAAAGTGGACAAGTCTTTTCAACACGAACTAAGAGGATTATTGTTAAACTTCGCGGGCAGGTCAACTCCACTTTATTATGCTAATAATTTGACCAAACAACTTGGAGGCCCAAGAATTTATTTAAAGAGAGAAGATCTGCTCCATAGCGGAGCTCATAAGATAAACAATACCTTGGGACAGGCTTTAATAGCTAAAAAAATGGGCAAGACTAGAATCATTGCAGAAACAGGGGCAGGCCAGCACGGAGTGGCAACTTCAATTGCATCAGCAGCTTTCAGTCTCAAATCAGAAATTTATATGGGCGCAAAGGATGTAGAAAGACAGCAACTCAATGTTTTCAGGATGAATTTATTAAATTCAAAAGTGCACTCCGTACATTCTGGGTCAAAAACACTGAAGGATGCTATAAATGAAGCACTGAGAGATTGGATTGCAAATTTTCAAGATACCCATTATTTGATTGGTTCTGTTATGGGACCTCATCCATTCCCTAGTATGGTAAGGGATTTCCAAAGTGTTATAGGTACGGAGATAAAGGAACAAATGCATAAGCTGACTGGAAAATTG
Organism: Candidatus Nitrosocosmicus sp.; assembly: GCA_009379865.1. Lineage (GTDB taxonomy): Archaea > Thermoproteota > Nitrososphaeria > Nitrososphaerales > Nitrososphaeraceae > Nitrosocosmicus. Next base: position 7,459 of record WHSX01000098.1, on the reverse strand, counting down.
CCTGATGCAGTAATAGCATGTGTTGGCGGAGGGAGTAACGCTATTGGATCATTTTATCCCTTTGTTAATGAGAAGAAAGTCAAACTGATAGGAGTAGAAGCTGGAGGACAGGGAATTCGAACTGGTTTCCATGCGGCTACATTGTCAAAGGGGAGAATGGGGATCTTCCATGGGATGAAAAGTTATTTTCTACAGGATGAAAATGGACAAATAAGCGAGGCACATAGCATTTCCGCTGGTCTTGATTACCCTGGAATCGGACCTGAGCATGCAAATTTAAGCGATACCGATCGGGCCACATATCCTCACATAACCGACAAAGAAGCGGTTAGAGCCTTTGTACAATTGTCGAAACTTGAAGGAATAATTCCTGCATTGGAATCGGCACACGCCATTGCATATATCATTAAAAATGCTAAAAATTTCAAGAAAGATGAAACTGTCGTAGTAACCGTATCCGGCAGAGGTGACAAGGATTTGCAAATAGTAAGGGAATATCTCTCTGAAACAGAGGAAGGTATTCAAAAGAAGAGACAAACAAAAGGAATTGGGCATACTTGAAGATTGAAAATAGCATTACTGAAACTTTCAATAATCTAATACAAAAGAATGAAAAGGCATTGATTGGTTATGTTGTCGGAGGTTATCCTACACTGGAACTTTCAATGGAGATAATCGAACAACTGATCCACTCTGGAGTTGATATTATTGAGATTGGAGTTCCATTTTCTGATCCGATGGCAGATGGTCCTATAATTCAAGATGCGTTTCTAAAGACCCTCAATTCGGGAATTACTCCAAGAGACTGCTTAAATTTGGTAAAAACAATTAGGGAAAGACATAAGGAGACTCCGTTGCTATTGATGACATATTCAAACATACTTTATTCTAATGGATTAGAAAAATTCTTAATCCAGTCTAAAGACTGCGATATAGATGGTTTCATAGTGCCAGATTTAAATTTTGAAGAAGCAGATGATTATTTAAAAATAACAAGCAAATTGGGCCTTGCGACTGTTTTCTTAACCTCTCCTAACACAAGTACTCAGAGATTAAGGAGGATATCTGTCCTATCTACTGGTTTTGTTTATATGGTATCAGTTTTTGGAATCACCGGATCGAGAAATAAATTTGAAAAATACACCTTCGAATCTATATCCCGTTCAAAAGCAATTGTTTCTTCATACAGGAAACATTTAGCAGTAGGTTTTGGGATTAGCACTCCTAAAGACGGGCAGAGAATGATTGAGTCTGGAGCAGATGGCATTATTGTTGGAAGCTCTTTGATTAACATTATTAAAAAAAATGAGAACGATAAAAGCAAGATGATGGTAGAATTAGACATTTTTGTCAAAGATTTGAAGGCTATTTGCAAGGGCCCAAATTGAAAATTATGTTTTAACTGTAACTTTATGATATGAATGAGATTCAACTAAAAGATCGGTTTTTGGATTTTCTAAATCTAAATCCGAGAAACGACTTTTTTGGAAATACTTCAAACCAGAACGAAAAATATATTGAAATCAAAAACGAAGCTCTAAATAGAAAATTTGATTTTATATTGGCAGCATGTAAAACAAAAAGCATCAAGAAAAAGGATATTAGAAATAGGAAAATTGAGATGGATGATGATTTAAAGAATATTTTTGTCAGATCAACGTTACTAAAGACAATCTCTGAGAGTTACAAAATGAATATTGAAAAAATTACTCTTTCCCCGATTGAAATCAAATCAGATAAGGATAAACTTGATGAGAGACTGGCTAACCAAGTAATTGAAGCAATCCTCTCATTTGGTCGTTCAATAGTAATCCTAGACAATAAACACTCTTTAAAAATAATAAAAAACGGGTTATCAAGAATATTACCTTCGACTTTGATAGGATATTTTAGTGAAACTGATAAATTCGCAGTCATAAATAGGCATGACCGAGTGTATTCAGATAGCTTGTTAAACGTAAACAAGATGCAACTTATCAGGACACTGGAAAAAGCAGACTGTCAAATCAATGTTACCAAATTGTATAATAATTTAAGGAGGGTACAAACGATTCATCAAAAGTTGATTTACAATCAGATATTCAAGAATGGACAATATCTATTGGAAGACGAAGTAATATTCATGAAAGAACTTTCGTCGTTGAATCTAAAAATTAACGTTAAAAAGGAGATTATTAAGACAATTCAAGTACACAAGAATTACAAAATTACTGATTTTACAGAGTAGTAGTTACTAAACCGGTATTATCACTTGCGTATCCCAAAAAATTCATCCTAATTAAGTGCGTCCTTCCATCTCCAATCGTAATAGATATTTCAAGATCATCCAATTTATCCGATGAATCTCTCCCCTCCAATTCTAAAATAACAACGTGGATTGTTTCGTGAGCAATTACCCTCTCGATGAGATCTTCGATATTGTCAAAGCTCGTAGCATTGGATAATTCGGATTCTTTAGAAACAACAAACATGAGTGAGTAACCCAATTGATCATCGGGTTCAGAAATCGGGTTATCATATGTACAGTATTCTTGAGAATCATCATATGAACAGGCTATGTTGAAATCCACTATTCCCACATCATATGAGCATCAATTCTGAGAAAAAAACATTTCATTCGTTATCGAATAGGTATGGAATATATCAAACTAAATATTTTAATTAGTAAATATGCGAATATTACAGTTACATGTAGATTTTGTAGAGTATTTACCTGTCAAAAAGGAGATAGATGATGCTGAACCTTTATTAAAGAATGAGAAGGAACGGATTGAAGATACCGTCGTCATATTAACCTCCATAGAGCGTGGAGATGATGAAACTCTAATTGAAGACTTTATAAAGGAAACTTTAGGATATCTTAAGAAAATCAAATGTAACTCTGTTTTAATTTATCCATATGCACATCTTAGTTCGACTCTAGAGCCTCCAAAAAGTGCTTTTAAATTAATTATCCAGTTAGAAAATGCTTTAAGGGCGAGTACAGATTCTATCATGGTTAAAAGAGCTCCATTTGGATGGACAAAAGAATTAGGGATCAAGGTGAAGGGGCATCCATTATCGGAAAATTCAAGACTTATAGTTAAAAAAAATCCTGAGAGAAAGACAGGAACTTTGGTTGAAATTGCTAACTCAAAATCAGACACAGATGAAAGCGAAGGGTCATTTTCCAGTGCATTAACTGCTGAGAAGGATCTAAAATCAAATTGGTATGTCTTGACTGTAGACGGGGCTTTGATCCCTTACAATGATTATAAATTCAAAAAATCTGAAATCAATCTGGAGAATTTGTTCAAATACGAGATACTTCGAAAAAGGACGGTGGAAGATCAACCTCCTCACGTAAAGTTGATGCGAAAATTAGGAATAGCCGATTATGAGCCTGCCTCTGATTCTGGAAACATGCGATTTTATCCAAAAGGCCGGTTATTAAAATCGTTACTGGAACAGTTCGTGACCAAAAAAGTCTCTCAATACGGAGGATTGGAAGTAGAAACACCCATAATGTATGATTCTCACCATCCGTCGATGGAGAGTTACTTCAACCGCTTTCCTGCAAGACAGTACAACATAAAATCAGATCAGAAAGATTTGTTTTTGAGATTTGCCGCATGTTTTGGACAGTTCCTGATGACCAAAGACTTTCAAATATCATATAAGAATTTACCACTTAAACTATACGAACTAACCAGATATAGTTTCAGGAGAGAAAAGAGCGGCGAACTAGTTGGATTAAGGAGATTGCGTGCATTTAGTATGCCTGATTGTCATGCATTTTGTAAAGATATTGAACAGGCAAAAATTGAATTTTTGAAACGACTTGATTTATCTGTTTCTGTAATGGAAGAAATTGGAATCTCTACTGAAAAAGATTTAGAGATGGCCATAAGATTTACTAATGAATTTTATTCTAATAATAAAGAGTTTATCCAACATTTAGTAACAAAGATTGGTAAACCAGTTCTCGTAGAAATGTGGGACGATAGATTCTTTTATTTTGTCCTAAAATGGGAGTTCAATTTTCTAGATAACTCTGGCAAGGCTTCTGCGTTAGCTACAGATCAAATTGACATTGAAAATGGGGAACGATATGGCATTACCTTTATAGATGAGTCAGGTAATAAGAAAAATCCCATTATTTTGCATAATTCACCAAGCGGAGCCATTGAGCGAGTCATTTTTGTATTGCTTGAAAAATCTGCCAAGATGATGAAAGAAGGTAAAACACCTTATTTGCCAATTTGGCTAATGAATACCCAAGTAAGATTAATTCCCGTCAGAGACGAGTTTATCCCCAAATGTGTTGAACTGTTAGAACATCTAAAAATTAATTCTATTCGCGCCGACATAGATGATAGGGAGGATACTCTATCTAAAAAAATTAGAGAGGCAGAAACCGAATGGATTCACTATACATTAATAATCGGTGAGAAAGAAGTTGCCACTAATTCAATTTCAGTCCGAGATAGGTTAAAAAAATTAAATTATTCTACAAGCGTAGATGAATTGATAAATACAATTAAAGAACCAATGAAAGGCAAACCCGATCTTCCAATCAATTTACCTGAGTTCCTCTCAAAGCGACCAAGAATTGCATCTTAGCAATTTTGTTTAGATAGATAGACAGTAATCAAAGATTGGACATGTATGGTCTACACAAAATCCTAAGCAGAGTTTGGGTAGCCAACGTTCCTTCTCTATAATCATTGTTCTTTAGACCTGTTTCAACAAAATCAAGTCCAACCAATCTTGCTGTATCGCTTATGCTATTGACAAGCTCTAATATTTGAAAGGGATTTAATCCGAATGGTTCTGGTGTTCCGGTGCAAGGTAAATAAGATATATCGTAAACATCGATATCAAATGATATATAAATATCTCGTCTGTAAGTGTGAGATTTTAACCACTCTAATATCTTTTCCATGGAACTGTTACAATCCCATGCGTCAAAAGTAATAACGCCGTTGTCTAATGCGAATTTATTCTCTTGTCTATCTCCTTGCCTTATACCGATTTGGACCAAATCGTTCCCTCTAAGATAACCTTCCTTAATCAGATGATAAAATGGAGTTGTATGACACATCGACATGCCTTGGTAAATCGGTTTCATGTCACGATGAGCGTCAAAATGGATTAATAGTGGATGTCTATTAGAAATCTCCTTATAAATGGAATACGTAATGGTATGTTCACCACCTAGAATAACAGGTATTTTGTTTGAATCAATTATTATTCTCAAGACTGAGGACAATTTGCTGTCAAAGTCTATCCAAAATTTATTAATTTCTTCAATATCGCTTATCTCGCCTTCCTTATCTTTCCCAAAATTTAAATCGCCTATATCATAAATCAATGCCTTCTCATAAATCTCAATGTCCTGCTCAAAAACAAGGGTTTCAATTTGTTTTGCTGAAGCGGTTCGAATTGCTTCAGGGCCTAAAGATGCTGTTTTTCCAAATGTAGTCGTAATGTCTACAGGGATTCCAACAATACATATTTTCGAAACATCAAAAGTAATAGGAATAGGAATATCACAAAAAGTATGCCCTGCAACGGTCCTCTCTGGAGGTATAAAGAAGCTTTCTAAATAAGAGATTTTATCCATGTATATTCAAATATGTAATAAGGATTATTTTGAAGGATATTTAAGTCCAAAACAACTCATCAAGGTTGGATTGCCTAGGTTTTCCAATTATAGATTTAAAATTCAAATTTAGTGAGGACAAGATTTGATCAAAGGTAGATTCCATCGTATCGAGATATTTTTCCGTATCTATATCCGTTTTATTAGCTAATTCAACTGGTTTTACTCCCTCAATTGTCCTTGTTTTAACGTAGGAAATAATATCGCCAGCTTTGAGTTGTCGTCCTAATTCGACAAGTTGTTTTGCCGCCTTTATATGCTGGGGGATTCCCTTTATACTTTCTATATTCTTATCTTGACCATCTAAAGAAATGGCACGATGATTTCTATTTTCTTGAAATTTGATCCCATATTTTTCTGGAGATTTATTTATCATTACATTAAAACTTAAATCAGATAAAGGAATATTTTTCTTCTCAAGGTCTTCTGCAAGGGAATGAACTATTTTTTTTATTCTAGTTTTGGCATTGGTAAAATCTTTCTCGGTAAAGATATCCTTTAACACGTTTAGTATCTCGTAAAATGCCTTTCTAATAAACGGCGGGGTATGAGATTTTTTTCCAGTTAGCCCCTTGACATCGACAGTCCCGTCTTCAAGTACGCCCAAATAATTTTTCTTTAGATCACTAAATACAACATAACGATAACGCTTATCTATTTCTAAATCAACTCCTAGTTCAGATTTGGCCCAATTAGAAATCGTATTTAAGCTATCAGGATTTGGGTTTTTCAAAAATAACGAGTCGGTATCTCCGTATATTACTTTGATATGGTTCTCATCGCATTTGGTAATCGTTCTAGTCGTAGTCGTTCTCCCAATAGCAGCAGTAGCCTCTGCGACAGGCAGGCAATAGAGTGGAAATATCTCGGCCCCCATGACTCCATATGTAGCATTTAAAATTACCTTAATTGCTTGACTTACAACACCATAAAGTTGTTTGTCATCTTTACCAAGTGTGGGATCTTTAGACAGATGTTTATAATAATTTACACGTAAATCACGTAAAGTTCCAATTAGAATCGAAGTCATCCCCCTTTTCTTCCTACATATCCAATGGGTCGTTCCCTCGATATGATTAAGTGGATCATCTTTGCACTCCTGGTGAGGACAATTCACTGTTTCATATGACAAATTGTGTACCTTAATTATGCTAGGATACAAACTTGCAAAATCCACCACAACTACGTTAAAATGAATTCCAAGCTCGGGTTCAACGACTAACCCGCCTCGGTATTTTTTCTCTTTAATTATTGCAGTGGTTGATGAAGATCCTTTTTGAAGTAACTCGTCTCTTCTAGGTATAAGTATATTCTGTTGTCGATGTTCAAAAAACATTAAAGACCGAATCCATTGATTCACCCCGAATCTTGTAATATCTTCAATAGACATTCTAGAGATTCTCGATATAATTATGATTAGCTTAATGAGCAAGTTATCGTTAAATGCGCTCAGTCTATAAGTTAGGTCAGCATCTTTAAGACAATATTCTGCAAGTTTTTCTAATGAAAGATCGCTAATACTTCCCTCAAATTCGATTTTTGTATCTTCTAATAGTGCTTCACATATGGCTCTCAAAGTGAATTCAGAGTATTTATGGCTAAAGGCATAATTTTGCACGGATTTATTCTGAAATGTCCTAAAAAGATCTATATGAATTCCTGACCTAATGGTGACCGGATCTGCTTGTATTCCTCTCTTTGTAAATGATTCTCTTTTTACAAGAATAGGTACCTGGTCTTTATCAATTGGCTTTCCATCTGCAGGATCAATTGCAGGATCCTGAGACCTTGCATATAAATAAGGCATATCGAAAT
>WHSX01000097.1 GCA_009379865.1 Candidatus Nitrosocosmicus sp. | reverse complement strand
CCATTTGTAGCATATTCTCTTTTGTTGCTTGTAGACCAGCTTGTGGTAGTGAGATGCCAACTTTCAAGATGAATAAGGTAAGTGTTGTATTATTAAAACATTTTAGTGGGCAAAATCAAAATATTCATCGAGCCTTTATTCTGCGCCAATAGCGATATAAATCCAACTCGGTCCCTACTCACTTTTATATATTATTTCCTTTGGAGAGTAACAAAATAATCATCAACGATGGATTACATTCAACGTTGAATCGCACCCCCGCGGATGAGAACTGTTACTGATGGCCCTTTCATAGATTTGTCCTGTGTTATAGTATTTTAAATAGTAGCAGTATCACTTTTTATCTCATGATGAACTAGCATATTCGAATAGTATTGATACAATATAGATTATACAATGAGACTGCAATTTGATATGCCGTCTATCTTGTACTATCATTCGAAAGACAAAGAATAAAAATAATCATAAACTAAATATTTCATATTCATAGTGGTTTATTAGTCTTGATAGTTGTTCAGTAAGTATGAAGTGTCGTATATGTAATACGCCAATTGTAGTTGTGCCCTTAAAGATAGTTACACTTGATAAACAAAAGGAGATTTACTATGATGTGCTATTGGATATATGTGATTATTGCAATGGACCTGTGATAGGGGTTCGTAAGCGCAATAGGCAAGATCCTAGATCACCTAACAATAATGAGAATGAGTATAAGGGATTAGGAGATAAAATGGACTTTTATACAAAGAGTAATGGTAATAATGATGGGGTTTACTAACTCTGATCTTGACAAGTCTGCATCTACAGAAAGCACAAGTTAGTGGATAATGTTGAGAAATGATTAGACAGAGGGATCCTCTTAAGTCCAGCTGATTTGATTTATTGAACAGAAATTATCCAGTAATCATCTTTAAGCACCATATAGCAAGACTGAAGATTACAGCCTGGGAATCATCAAAAATCATTGATTTATTATAATGAATTACAAGATGTATTACAAACTTAGTTTGATATTAAACGCTTCGACTACTCACCGATAACATCATTCACAGATGAGCATGTTGGAATCCATATGATTGTCATTGATTATAATGAATATTTATGATCATTAGAACCCTGCTACCACTGGGAACTTAATCCCCACGTGCTCGATTCAAGGAAAATAGTCTTTTGAAACCCTCTCAATTCATCAACATGCAACCGTCTTTGATTGGACCCACGTCTGAAAGACGAAGATTCGAATCCCAACGTCGTCGGGTCTAGTTTTCCTATATACTGAGCATTATTATGTTAATATTCCTAAAGAAAAAGATCAAAATAGAAGAAAATCTATTTACTCAGATTCCATTTGTGAATTTCAGCTATATAGTACTTTATTTATGATACTTGCGGCTTGAGATATGGCCTCTTCAGTAGCTGGAGTATCAGCAAGGACATTTAGCATCATAAAATCATGGATTGTTCCAAGGTATCTAACTGATGCTACAGGCACTCCTGCTTCCATTAGCTTGTGAGCATAGGCTTCGCCTTCATCTAGCAATACGTCATTTTCGTCTGTAATTACTAGTGTGGGCGGTAAACCCTGTAATTGTTCAATGGATGCCTGCAATGGAGAAACTAGCGGGTCTTGTATGTTAGTAGTCTGATTGTCAACATAATTATTCCAGAACCATTTCATAGCATCACGAGTTAGGAAATAACTGTTTTGAAATTGTTCATAGGAGGTTGTATTGAAGTTATAGTCGGTAACTGGATAGAACAAGGCTTGAAATGATAAGATAGGACCGTCTCTTTCTTTTGCTAGCATTGCTACTGCGGTAGCCATGTTACCACCAGCGCTATCTCCTGCAACGGCTAATCTAGAAGAATTAACATTAATAGATTGACCATTTTCAGCAACCCATTTAGTTGCTGCATATGCTTCTTCAAGAGCTTGAGGATACTTTGCTTCAGGTGATAAAGTATAGTTTACATACACGATTGAAACATTAGCAGCATTGGCTAACTCTTTTATCAGTCTTTCATGAGTATCAAAACCCCCAAGCACCCATCCACCGCCATGGAAATACATGACCCCAGGTAAAACTTGATTTTCACTTATACCTGCAGGACGAACAATTTGAATCATTGTTTCATTATCTGGACCCACCGGAATTGTTTGATTTTGTACTACAGCATCGGGAATGACAACAGGATGAGAAGATTGGAGGCCAGATAACACTAACCTAGCTTCGTCTGGAGGTAAAGAGTTTATTGGTGAATTATTTTTTGAATTCATATCAAGTAAAAATGTTTTTGTATTTTGTTCTAATCCTGTATAATTTACAGGGATAGTTGAATTAACAGCATATACTTGTTGGGTCAAAGTATTTGATGAAAAGATAGAGTCAAAGAAAGAGGAGTAAGACATCCCCATTAGATTTCCCAACACTAGAAAAGATATCGTAAAGAAGGTAGTAATTAAAATAGATATTCTAAATGTTTTTTTATAATTTTTATGAATCAATGGTTGACTAATCGTGTCATATCTTAAAAACCCTCGGTTTCAGTTTCTTTCAGAATATCTCTTTGTATTAGATGTTTTACAAAAATATGTTCTGCTTTTATAATAAAGCATCAGGCAAATCCTTGGATCTAAATTCAAAACCTAATTTGTGTAAAATGATCACGAAATTTTTAATACATATGAATCCGCGAGTATACGGCATGGATTCGAGTCCATGCCTCGTTTAGTCTAATTTTCATATAATAGAATATTCGTTATAGAAAGATAAATTTGAAAAATATATTTGCCTCTAATTTAATTTCCAGATATCAGCTATACAGTACTTTACATTAATTAAGATTTATTTTTATACTTGAATAATTATTTCTAATTCGTTATAATTGGCATTAGGAAAATTAGTATTTGAAGGCAAGGGTAAGGTCACAAGCCAAAGAGTATTAGACATTGTCAAAGGAGGAGCAAAAATTGAGGCTTCATTTATTCGAACAGGTAAAATTAATAGAATTGATGTTACAAACACTGGAACATTTTGGAGTATTCCCATAGAAGGTGGTGTTTTTTATGGTGATGCAAAAGGCCTCTTTACCACTGTCGAGGGAGACGTAGTAACATATACTGCACAAGGTTTAGGTCGTTTTACTGAGAACGGTATACTACGATTTACAGGTTCAGATTTTTTGTATACTGCCCCTGAAGGAAAGTTTGGTACTTTAAACAATATGGTTGGTGTCTTTGAAGTGGAAGTAAACAATCAAACTGGTGATATTACGGGAAAAACGTTTGAATGGATGTAAAGAGTTTATCTATTACTCCAAAAAAAGATAAGACAACTATCATACTTTCCGTAATCTATAATGGATCCTTTGTAGACGCAATATATCGTCTATCAAAAAGTAAGAGATTGATCTATTTGCTTGCTAAAACTTTGGTTTCAGAGTGCAGTTTGGTGGTATCGGTCCTTGTTTTGGAAATTCTGGTGGAACTGGTGGAGTCTGACTATTTCCCTGCTTTACAAAACTTGTAGTTGGCTCGGAATTAGATATCTCTGAGTTATTTGATTCAAGATTCATTAAATTTTGATCTATTACTTGATTTAGTTTTTGAACTGCAGTAAGTGCAGACACATTTGAGGGGCGACCACCATTGCTAATACTAGGGATATTATAACAACCATACAAACCAAATTATTATTTGTAATCATATTTTTATTGTCACAGGAGTTTCATATAAAATATTATTTATCTTCTCAGAGTATATGTCTTATGTAATATCAATTCAGAATTAACAAAGATATTGTTCTTTAATAGCTCAGATATAGAACTAAAATAATAATCGATTATGTCAAATACAGATAACTTTAAGAATTTGTTTTTTAATCAAAACAAAATTACAATAGTCGTAGCATTGGTATCTGTTTTGATAATCGGTATGACAATTCCGCCACCCCTTCAATCACATGCTCAATCAGTCCCTATAAACTTGGACGAAATTTTAAAAAATGCCCTAGCCGGTTCTGACTTAGATTTGGATATACTTAACGAAAATCAACTATGTTCAAACAAAATAGGACTTGTAGGAAACTTCGATTCTTTGTTAGGAGAATATTATAATAACCCTATATGTTTTATCGTCAAAGAAGTTCTAGGATAAAGCGAAAACCTATTTTATTTAGAATCAAGAAAAAGCTTCATTCAGCTACCAAATCATAGTAACAATATATAATACATTAAATAAATTTGTTTGTTGAATATATACTTTTGAAAAGAATACATAGTATTGTGTCGCAGCATTATGAAATTTAGTATAATTTATAAAAATATTTTATAGATATTAATTAAATTGCAATTCGAAAATGGTAAAGCCTTAGTAGGAAAGTTAAACAAGTATCTGACTTATTTTATTTCGAAGTTATATAGTAAAAGAACATTCTTTTAAATATAGAATTGGAAACAGCAACGAACGAATCTAAATAATAAAAGAGGAAAAAATGATCTCTATTTGCGATCAACAGCCTGTACGATCAGGATTATGTTGTTGTCCTTTTTTCCATCCTGCTGTATATCCTTCGGCATATTGACCCTTGTCTCCTTCAGTTGGGCCCAAGCCGCAGACATCCCAATTATACCAGCCGTCTTTACATCCTGATATCCATGTATGGGACTTTCCTTTCTCGTCTTCACACTTTACATGACTTGCTGCTTCTGCAGATTGATGCATCAATAATGACGGACCTAAAGCCAATGTTGTAACTACTAAAGCTACAATAGAAATTTGTAATCTATAATTCATACCTGATATAGATAGCGCTATTATATAATGAATGTTGTATAATATTGTTAACATATAATTGTACTTTTTTTAGTTCAATAGTCATCTTTCAGCAATATTATTAGTATTAGTGACAATTTTAGCAGCTATGATTCCTTTACTATACTTGTTAAAACCCCTGAGTAAAAACATTTTCAAAATTCAACAACTGAATGAGGTATTTATTCATGGCTAAAATATTTGAAAAATTTCGTTGAAAGAATGGCCTGGTCTAAAGAAGACAATTTAAAATTTTATTTTTTTTCCTCAAATAGCCCAAACATATTGTTTTCCGAATCTATATAAATCCGGATATAGCCCATATCTTTAACTGGCATTTTTGGCATAATAGCCTTACCACCAGACTGTTCTATTTTTGTAGTATATTCATCAATGGAAGAAACTGTAATATAGTTTGTGACTGTATGGTTTGGAGATTGACGTTTCATCATTCCACCGGAAATACTCTCGTTACCTTTGTCATCTTGGGTTTTAAACATATAATAATCTTGATCGGGATTTTCTCCGCTAATCTCTTTTTTCATTTCCCATCCAAATACATCTTTGTAAAACTTTTGGACTCTATTGACATCATCGGCAGGTATCTCAAAGTGCTGTACTGTTGGCATATTTAGTTATCTCCTGTTTCATTATTCTTCTCTATGTTATTCATCAATATTTGATATTTTACAATCTATAAAAGTTCATATGGGATCAAAAGTATAGTATCGATAAAATTAAGTAGATATTATTTCAAAAAGCCCAAACCTAAATTGTTTGCTTGTTATGTTTAATATGTAATTTGAGAGAGACGAAGAATATCTCAATCACAAACCCTACGCGCCCAAACTCACTGATCGCTTATCTGGTAATGATAGTAGAGCTAGTCGAGATTATTACCTTTTCCAAATATTCATGTCAAATTGGTTATGGATTCTATCAGAATCCGCCCTCTTTAATGTAATCGAGCAACTATACTATTGATCCCTTTATAGTTTTTATAACTTTAAGAGAATGAATCCTCATGAGTCATACAAGTACTAGCTCCTTAAAAGAAAAAATTCCCCATAATCATATAGAGATTTTCCTTTACCGTGCCCCAAAGAAAAACCATGATGCAATGATGGAAGTTAACAGACAATCCAGAGATTTCTTTATGAAACACGGAGCTTCTAACTTTGAGGTGTTTTCTCTTGCCAATAGAGAGAACATAATGGAGTTTGTAAATCTGTCAAAAACCATTTCTGCTTCTGAGGAGGAAGAAGTGTGGCTTGAGATCCAATCTTATAGAGACGAAGAACATGTAAAACAATTTTCTAAAAGCATGGAAGGCGACACAAGTATGGAGCCACTTTATAAAGAATTTATGCAACTAATTACTCCGGGTTCAGTAGTGTCATTCGGTGGCTTTAGCAAATTAGTGCAAGTATCTTTTAATTCGTAACCATAACAGAATGATTAAATTAGTGACGTTATGAGAGATTGTTATTTTTAATAATGTTTATTTTTTCATGAAAATTTTATATTTATAACTCCACCATTATTCGGTATGGATTCAATCACAATAATGAGAAAGAAATTATAGATAAGTTAAAGGGATTTATTATTATCACAATGCAGTTTCATAAAAATACTGTATACTCTACATTTAGTGATCATAATCTCTAAGTTGTCGCGGTAATCATAACCTGACTATACATAGTTAGATTGTGGCTTCTAATACACATTCATTTAGTTTTATCTTTTTTTCCGTATTTCTTCGTTGATCAGTTTGAGCTTTATTTCTAAAACTTTGATCCTAGTTCATCAATTCTTGATGACAGAAAAATACTCTGCCATCTTTTAGCATAATTATTTCGCCAGTAACCTCATGTTTAGTCATTGTTATATCAAGAAGTGATAGACACTGTGAGGAAGCAGATGAATTACTACTTAATTAATTCGAATAGTTATTAATACTCTATCCATATTCAAATAATTTCGATCGTAACTCAATAAATTCATATACTTACAAACGCAAACCATCTGAATGAGTACGGATTCACTTCATTTCGATCTTTATACTCCTTATTTGTACATAGCTAATGATGCTTCAAATTCGCTCCTTAATAGAAATAGACTTTATCTTAATATTGGAATATGCTATAATATTGAAAATGTCAATAGTTTATTGATATTAAATACCAAAGGAGAATTATTTCTAAGCAAACAAGACGGAAAGAAATATCCTTTACAAATGACCCCTGATGACTTGTATATTAACAATTCTAGTTCATCTTCATTTTCAGCCCCTATTAGCAAATCCGAGGTCGATCTCATAGATAAATGGAGAAACAAAGGTGATCTAAACGCTGAATTTGTTATTGAAGGATTGGTACTTTTACCAAGACCTAATAATAGTATTATATTTACTGTGAATGCTAGTCATACATTTGAGATTTCCGATTCGGTATTCAATAAACAAATATTGACCCCATGCGGTTTACTGTCCTCTTACTATAGAGAATTTGACTCAGAATTTACAAACATATTTTTCAATAGCCGATTAGATGAATTCATCGAATCAATTAGATCTATGCATTGCAACCTGAGAAAAGCACTACAACTATTGAAAGAATCTAAAGACTCTGCAGGTTATAACCATGTTTTAAGTCAGATACGAGAACCGTTAGATAATGTTCTTAATTTTAAGAAAGATCACGATATAATAAAAGAAATGGAGAATGTGCTTAGTGATACTAATACAATTGTAACTACTAAGATTTTGAAATCACCTACTCCCAATCAAACTTACACTTCTGCACAAAATGAAATTATCCATAAGCTATTTGATTTAATTGAAATCATATACAGTTTTACCAGTAAATCACAGCATACTTTGTATAGACAACAGACGAGCGCTTTTAATATGAATGCAGATATTGAGGATGCGGAATTTATATTAACATTAGCATATTCGATAGTCACCTACATAAACACAAAACTTGTAAAGATGAATAAAACGAATTAAATTTATTTTATTAAATTTGCTTGTTTGGAGGTCATGTGACCCTCATAAACACAATTACAAACATGATTTGATGCTTTAAGAGACCCTGTGAATACTATTACTGTTTCAGTAAAAGTTCCTTAATCACTATTTATGGTTCTTTGTTTGTCATTTTAATATGTTCAATGCTTTTCCTCTACCCCTAATTATTAGAAAAACTAAAATCAAAACTAACCTATTTAGATATTAATGGATTTTACTCCTAATGATCTTAGAAGCTTAGCAGAAAATTACTATTATCATGGCTTCAGAACTACCAAAACAGTAAAATCAACTATTGAAACAGCTTATTTGTATTACAAAGATATCTCTTCATATTCTTCTAGATACTCCAAGTATTGCGAAAAAATTGATGTATTATTAGAATCTGAACTAAGTTTAAAAACAAAAGAGCTGTGGCGTATTCCTATTAAGAGCGAGAAAACACATCTTCCACTAATAACTATACAATACAATTTTAGCCCAACGAACGAAATCACATATGAATTTATGGATGGATATGAACCGATCAAAGGAATCAAAAATAAAATAGTCTTCGAGACTAAAACTGATGGAAGTACAATTGTGAAGGGCGATATTCCTGTCATGTTCATAGCCTCACTCCTCGGTCAGTTTGATAAAGACTCCGAACAATATCATTTCTACACGGAAATGGTTATGTATTTCAATATCCGAGATGGAGTTGATTTAGAGGGCAAAAAAGGTATGGAGCCATTTAAGGTTGGTAATTTATGTACAAAGTGTGGTAAAGGACATCTGGAGTTCTTTTACAAACCAAGTGATAGTCGTGGAGGTAATGTGCGAACCAGAACTGATTCGTGGAAATGTGATTCTTGCGGACAAATATTTACTGCTTTTAACGTTACTTCTTATGATGATATATTTGTAAACTAGATTGGATGCCGCTGTTATATTTTATTTTACTTTATTTAACTAATTCGGTTACGTTTAATAGCTGATCATAGTTTCATTCTCTTCATATAAACTCTTAAATTAAGCGTTATTTTATATATCTACAGAATCCTGTATAAGGAACCGATATCAGCACTAATCCCCACGCGTCCAAACTGTTACTAAACTTCATACCAGGTCCATCCATATTAAGAACAAAAATTGCAAAATCAGAGCAAGAGATTTATTGCACGATTAAAGGGTATAGAACCCTACTACATTCGGATTTCATAGTCTAATTCTAAAAGTGCTAGAATATTAGAGTATTGCAATCAGTTAGCAATCCCCATATATTTTTTCTATAGTATCCAGTATATGAATAAAACAAACAACCTTCACAACAAAAACAAGAAAAACAAACTGATTGTCGCATCAATTGCAATAGTGGTCGCATTAGCTCTTTTCGCAAGCCCCATTGTGGCTGTGGATGATGCTTTTGCAACCAAAAAGAAATACAAAGGTGGAAACGTAGCTCAGCAATCAATATCTCAATCACAAGCATCAGTACAGAATGCATTGTGTGTATCTGGAACTGGAACATTCGTGTCTTGTAATAACCTTAGCTTCCAAAACCAAAAGAACAGTGGAAACAACGCATTAGCACAACAAGGTGGTAGTGGAAAAGGTGGAAACTCTGCAGAACAAAGCATCAGCCAATCACAATCATCCAACCAAAATAGTCATGTAGTTTCTGGTGGAGATACAATAGGCTCTGGTAACAACATCAACGTCCAAAACCAAGAAAACTCCGGCAGCAACGCATTAGCACAAAGCTAAGTCCAAAACCATCTATTTTTTTTGAATTTTCAGTTTAATTTAGGATTCGTCAAAGTATACTTAATAATTTTATTGAACCCTACTACCACAAGGAACTTAATCCCCACGCGCCCAAACTAAATGATACTATATATGGTAATTATATTAGGAATATCTGATATCCATATCCTTGGAGTCATAACTTTGTACCGCAAAATTTACAATAGGGGAAAAATTGGTTCAATCTATTGCAAATGATCTAGATTCATCGTGATAACCTAACAAAAAAGAGGAAGTAGAATAAATTAATTTATACCAATTATTTGCAGGAACCATGATCCCAACCTTTCTTGTACGCTGCTCCTTCTTCCTTTGAATCGGCCTGTGGATCATATTTTTTACAGTGATCATGATCATACCATCCTTGTTTACAATAGCTTATCAAATCTGAACCCTTTACTTGCTGTTCACACCAGGTTGCTGCCGATGCAGAGTTGATATTGAATAGTGATGGTGCCATTGCCAATGATGTCACGGCAACTGCTATCGCAAATAATTTTGATTTAGAGCCTATCCCAAAATTCGATAGAATTATAGCTAGTTGTCATTATCACTAAACT
>WHSX01000096.1 GCA_009379865.1 Candidatus Nitrosocosmicus sp. | reverse complement strand
TAAAAGGAATAGAGCATCTTCAAGCTATAGGTTTATCGTTAAATGAACAGAGCCGGTTTCAGAGAGATTTGTTGAAAATCGGTGATGTACAGGGCCGGATCCACGTGGAATTTGGAATAAAACTTGTTCGTATTGTTAGGAATATCTATCAAGAAGAAAATTAGATGACTTTCGGTGGTTGACCAGGATGGTTGACCAAGATATGAAATTGGTCGTTGAGTCAACTTATTTACATTTGAATAACTTATTAATTTGACTTTTTTACATACACTCATGAGTGAGAAGAAAGTTGCGATTGTGACTGGAAGTTCGAGCGGAATAGGTTTTGAAATATCTTTGATGCTAGCAAGAAATGGATTCATAACATATGCAACGATGAGGGATTTACAGAAAAGTTCAACCTTGAGATCTATTGCTGATAAAGAAAACATTCCATTGACATGTGTTCAACTTGACGTTACAAACGAAAAGTCGGTTAAACAGGCTATTGAAACTATAGTAAATGAATCTCATAATGTAGACGTCCTGGTTAATAACGCAGGATATGGGTTGAGTGGAGCTCTCGAAGATCTTTTAATAAATGAAATTAAGTTACAATTTGACACAAATTTTTTTGGATTGATACGAGCTACACAGGCAGTGTTACCCATAATGAGAAATCAGAGGTCTGGAATAATTGTCAATATAAGCTCCGGCCTTGGTCGTTTTGGCATCGCAACTAGTTCAGCTTATGCTAGTTCAAAATTTGCTATAGAGGGATTAACTGAATCCATTTCCTATGAACTTGAACCATTTGGGATTAGAACTATACTTGTAGAGCCTGGAATTATCAAAACTAACTTCATTAAAGCTGCTGTATTAGGACAAAAATCTACAGACTCTAATTCACCTTATTTTCAATTTATGAGTAATATGGATGATGGGATGAAAAAATTAATTGAAAGTGGGGAGAGCCCTGAATATGTTGCCAGGGTTGTACTGGATGCTATAAACGATAGTAAACCAAAGTTGAGATATCTTGCAGGCAAAGATGTTGAACACATTATGGAAATAAAAAACAAGGTATCAGATGAAGATTTTCACAACATGATAAAGAATATGAGTACCTAATTAAGCTGGTCTTAGGAAGCTCATTGATAGAATCCTATGGTGAGAATCTAAATGAATCTTTAATTTGTTGAAACTGTTTATACATTTCGGACATTTTTGACTGTGGACCCATGAAATTGACATGATACAATTGGCCATTATAGATAGTATATGTATCCACTTCGAAGGTTCCGATATTTTGTGAAAGGAAGGTCAACTCTTTGGCAGGCTGATCGCCAAGTGTGGTGTAGTTATTTCCAAGTAACTTTACATTCAAGTTTCCATACGTTGATGATGGATCTTCAAACGAACTTATCTTATCAGAGACTAATTTGTCCAAGAACTCTTCTGGTAATGACTCATTGTCTTCTAGCAACCTCTTTACATCGCTAACTGATATGCTAAATAATGTTTCATTTAATGGAGTGACAGGTTCATCCATTATTGGTCTTAGGGCTAATGCGGTAGTTTCTCCATAATAAGGGAAGGTAGAATTTCTTGGAGCTATTTCCCAGTCTAAAGGATAATTGAGATTGAAGGTATGGTTTGGGGCAGTGAATGTTTGAGTCGAATTTGATTGTGCTTCGACATAACCTTGTTGAAAGTTCATTGTTCCTATCAATAATAGCAATAATGATAATGGAAGGAAAACAAAAATAACGAGCTTAGCATGCATTATTAACAAAGAAATCATTAGGTATTTAATTTCATCTGTTTAGACATGAGGATGTGACGTAAAAGGGAAGGAAACTAACTCATCTTACACTGCATAAGATACGGTATTTACCGTACTTCATTGATTATTAAAGTTATATATCACTTTAGTGTAACATCACTAGAAAGATGCCTAGATCAAATTCTGCTGAATTGATTACTCTAAGAGTTAACATTGTAAAAGAATTAAGAAGTAAATGGAAAAGGGAAAGAGAGAGAAATCCCTATATTAATGAACACTTTGGAGGATTTGTAAACGAGTTACTACATGAGATACTGGAAAAAGATGAATTTTTGAGACACTATGCCCCTTTCTTGTCAGAGGAGGGATGCACCAGGGATACTCTATACATTAAAGACTACAAGGAAAATAAGGTTACCGAAATCCATTTTAATGAGGAAAAGTTACGTTGTTCGCTCTGTCAATCATCTACTTGTTTTCATGTTCAATTTGCTATGGCCACCCCCCGGGTTGCAAAATTGAACATTAGAAACCAACAAGCTGATCAAGAAATTGAAGAAGATGGACAACAAGTAAGAAAGTTAACAAACAATAAAAGAAGGAAATCCACAATTTCCAGAAAGTGATACAGTAGAATTTGGTTATGGGATCTGTCAAGGTAAAACCACGGCACCTTTCAAACTGCTAGACCCGTTAAGTACTTTAATTAATGCTTATGGGATTTAATTATTGATCTACCTTGGAAAAGAGCATTATAGATAATCATGCGATAACCGATTATCCTATTCATGATTTATTGAAAAAAAGGTGGAGTGCTCGTGCATTTTCGACAAAAAAGGTGGAGAAAACAAAACTTTTTTCCATACTAGAGGCAGCTAGGTGGACACCGTCTTCAAGAAACGAACAACCCTGGCGTTATATCGTTTTTACTAGTGATAATACCCAAAGATTATCTGAGGCTCAATCTGTCCTACTAGAATCAAATTCCTTTGCAAAACAAGCACCTATCTTGATTTGTGCCATCACAAAAAAGACTTATACAGAAAGTCAAGATCCAAATAGACTTTATTTTCATGACCTTGGCGCTGCAAATGAGAATATGTTCTTGGAAAGTTTTAATCAAGGTCTAATCATGCATGAGATGGGCGGATTTAATGTAACATTAGCAAAAGAGATATTTAAGATACCTGACGATTATGAAGTTGGAATCATGATAGCCATAGGATATCAAGGTACAAATGATATCTTACCAGAAAAATTCAAAATAAAAAATACAAAACCCAGGGAGAGGAAACCTATATCTCAAATTGCATTCCTAGAAGACTTGGACCACGGTTTACAAGTGATGACAAATGAGGAATAAATATGAAAAATTTTGTGTTTTATTTTAAAGTACGTTTTGTACAGGTCCACAGTAATATTGTAAATCTATACGAATAAGGACCTCATATTAGTATCGCACAAATTCATCTATAGAACAGATTAAAAAAATAGGGGGTCGTACGTATCTCAAAAAGAAATGGTCGGATTTTGTCTAAGGTAAACCAGAAAACGTTACTTTAGGAATTATCTAATTAAAATTTGTGGGATGAGGCATTAATTGGATTTCCTTATCCATTTTTTTTCCATATCTATTGATTTGAATAATTATTCGGTCTTTGATGTTTCTCTTTCGGATATGGTTAGAAATCTGATATGGATCAGTTATTTTTATTCCATCCACTGATTCAATGATATCCCCTTTACGCAAATCAGCGATGTAGGCGGGACCATCTCTTTGTACCTCTGCAATTAAAGAGCCCTGGTTGGTTGGTAAACCATAAGAAGATGCCAATTCACTTGTAATTTTTATTGTGGATATCCCTATCCATGGCCTATTGGTAACGCGTCCATTCATAATTAAATCATTTATTATCAACTTTGCAACATTTATCGGCACTGCAAATCCTATACCTTGTGCATAGGGCATTTTTGCAGTATTTATTCCAATCACTTGCCCTTTGGTATTTACGAGTGGACCCCCCGAATTACCAGGATTGATCGATGCATCGGTTTGAACAAGCTCCATGATACCCCGCTCAAACTGTAATTTTCTGCTTAACGAGCTTATAATTCCAGCGGTAACAGATGGACCACCGTCCAAACCAAAAGGATTCCCAATAGCAATTACTATTTGTCCTATTTTCAATTCATCTGAATTTCCTAATTCGGCGTAAGAT
The DNA here is from genome assembly GCA_009379865.1 of Candidatus Nitrosocosmicus sp. Classification (GTDB taxonomy): domain Archaea; phylum Thermoproteota; class Nitrososphaeria; order Nitrososphaerales; family Nitrososphaeraceae; genus Nitrosocosmicus. The sequence goes on along the minus strand of WHSX01000096.1, from coordinate 6,219 downwards.
AATGCATCTTTGGATTCGATCTTAATGATAGCTAAATCGGTAATACTGTCTGTTCCAATTACCATTCCGTCATAAACGTTTCCGTCTGTGGTTGTAACTCTTAACTTGTTTGCCTTCTCAATGACATGATTATTTGTCAATATGTATCCCTTCTTATCTATTATTACTCCCGACCCTACACCTTCTACAGGAAAAATTCGTAATAATTGATCCTTGACCATTCTTACGCTGGCTATATTTACTACATCTTTGTTAACTTTTTCAACTGCATTTATGATTATGTTTTCATTCTCATAATCAAAAGGTATTATTTAGAAAACCCCTCCTTTAATGATAACCAGTGGCCAATACCCGGTGCATCAGAAAAGCAACAAGGATTTAACAAAAAGACTAGTGAATTCTCATTTGTTATCGATGATAATTTTTTTACCACTAGTAAGATTTATGGAGGTCTTCTAATATAAATAGTATAGTTAAATCCATTTACCAATAATTTACCAATAATTCCTGTCAAAAAAAATACGATTGCATATTGTCCTATCCTTATCAGATGAAGGAATAAAACAAGAAATGAGCCTAATTCCAAATTCACTTATTTTATTTTGCGCTGAATTAATACTGAAGATATCATCAATATAGCAGAAATAATGAATATTACATGAATAGATAAAATAAATCTGTCCAGGTTGGCGTCATTGAATTGAATTGAATCTTGATTTGGGTGGTCAGTTGAACCTAAGAACAGGACATCTACTGCTTCGGAAGGTAGCAAAGCGGAAAATATCAAAAAGACCAATCCAATGCTAAATGCACTTCCAGTCATAACCAATGTAGTACTGATACCGGCCGCAATACCTCTTCGATGGGGCGGTACTGAGTTCATTATGGTGGCTCTATTTGGCGATGTAAATATTCCCATTCCTGCTCCTATGAGTGCTAGTGGCAGTATGGCGTCTACATATGAAATCCTTGAACCCATGGTAGCCAGCAGGATAAAACCTATTGCAGAGACTATCAAACCAATCTGAGAGATAATCTGAGACCTATATTTATCATAAAACCAACCAGTTATGGGGGAGACTATAGCCAATGCCAGGGAGACTGGAATTAAATAAATACCCGAGTCTAATGGGTTTAGGAGCATTGTCGGTCCTTGAAGGTAAAATACCATCACTAAAGTGAAGGCGCCACGTGCAAGAGAGTTAAAAAAAATCGCAATATTACTACCGGTGAAGAGTTTAAGTCGAAATAAGGTAAGGTCCATCATGGGAAAACTAACTTTTTTCTCATTCATGTAAAATAGTACTAACAAAGAGATTCCAGCCAGTATAAACAGGATTATTTCGAAAATATTTAATAGATGAAAAGAACCGAATGTTATTCCAAATAAAAGGGTTATTAATCCTCCAGCAAATAATAAATTTCCCAGCCAATCAATTTTTTCCCTTTTTATCGTTCCTAATTCTTTTAGTTTTGAGAAGGCCCATAATGTCGCAAATATTCCTATAGGAATATTTATCCAGAATATAGACCTCCATCCAAAATATGAGGTTAAAGCCCCGCCGATGACCAACCCCATGACTGACCCTACGACAATAGATATTTGATTTATTCCCAAAGCTTTTCCTCTCTCAGATTCTGGAAATGAGTCCGACAAGATGGCGGAGCTGTTTGAAAAAATAAAAGCGGCTCCTAATGCTTGGATAATTCGAAAAACAATCAATTGTTCTCCTGTTTGGGACACACAGCAAAGCCCAGATCCAATCGTAAACAAAGCAAATCCGAGATTATACAATTTGACTCGCCCAAACATATCAGCGAGTCTACCAAATGTCAATAACATTGAAGCCGTTACTACCCAGTACCCAATTGCTATCCACACAAGTGTAATCATAGAGGTGTGTAATTCGTTGGCAATTGAAGGGAGAGCTATTATGACAATATTCCTATCAAGGGATGCCATTAGAGTACCGATAGTTGTATTGCTTAATGCTAACCATTTGTAATTCAAATTTCTTTAACTATTTTAGCTAAACCATCATATACAAATGCTTCACAAGACATCACAAAAATCTTTATTATTAGGAGGAGGAAAACAAAAGGCCAACCTTTTTTTAAAAACAATTTGTCTCATTGGAGATTAGAACAAGAAATTATTATTGTTCATCAGAATTGAATTCATCAAGCTGATCTTATTTAGCATTTTGCCATTATAACTTTTTTTCAACTTGATGATAGTAATATGTACATGATGCAAAACAATGATTTCAGATTTATTAAATGATCTTTTTCTTATGAGCAAATATTTGGTTATTAAATAATAACATTTCGTGGGATATTCATCTCATTGTCACTGACAACCTTTAATGTCATTAGAATTGGCTTGGATATGCAGGATTGTATTCTTTCAGGTAATAAAGTTTCAGAAAAAAAATAAAAAAATAAAAAATGAAGATTGCTTTTGTATCTAGTCTTCTTGTGCTGCTGCGTTACTTCCACTATTTTCTTGGTTTTGTACGTTTATGTTGTTACCTGATGCTTCTGTATCGTCACCAGAGACTACACCACTACTTTGATCAGAGTATTGTGATTGGCCGATGCCTTGGTTAGCGCTGTTGCCGCCATCATTACCATTACCATTTCCTCCTTGTTGAGCTATTGCATTGCTTCCACTATTTTCTTGGTTTTGTACGTTAAGGTTGTTACATGAAAGGAATGTACCGTCACCAGAAACACATAATGCACTTTGATCAGAGTCTTGTGATTGGCTGATGCCTTGGTTAGCACTGTTGCCGCCATCATCATCATCATTTCCTCCACTTTGTGCTGCGGCATTGTTTCCTTCATTTTCTTGGTTTTGTACGCTAAGGTTGTTACATGAAATCAAGGTACCAGTCCCTGATACACAAATTCCTAATTGGGTCGAAGCTTGTGATTGACTGATGCCTTGTTAACCGAGTTGCCTTGTGCGAAAACATTTGGTGTCATTGAAGTAGGTCCCATCAAAAGTATGAATGAGATTGCCAGCGCAGTCGTGGTAATTATAGCTTTATTTGCAAATGATATACTATTCATCTAATTATACTACAGTAAAAACTATATAAAGACATTTATAGAATATTTTATAGTAAAAAAGTTATAGAATATTATTTTATAATTTAGTAACATATTTTTAGTAAATAATCGGAATATGTGAAATAGAAAGAGCATTGGAAGCCATATCCAAGAACCATAAGTACACATTTTCCACTTTCCACCGATTATGATATTATTTTTTATGGATATAACAAATTTATGTTCATTATCAAAATATCAGGGCATCACTATTGATTCCGACCCTGGTTCATTATTTGCTTGCGATCTCTAGATTCATTAGAAAAAGCTAATCAAGATATGGCGAGAAATGACTATATCAGAATTTTGAATGATTAAAATATTTTTGTGAGTTGTATAGATGGACTTGATGGGTAAAGGTTTTGAGGAATTTAGGATCTAAACTTGAACCTGATTGTTGTACTGCTTATAGTAATATCTACTTTCATATTGAATATTTCATTGAACATTAATTCTAATATAATTTTATGATATAATGACCAATTTTCCCCAAGCTCATGCTTTAAAATGTAGACGTGATAACCATCTTGCATTGTGTGATTAGTTTCGGTCAACGAACTAGCCATTCTTGTTTCAAACCATGAAAGAAATGATTCCAGGTCCATACGGTTCTTCATAAATAGAGCGATATCATGAACGACGTCCTTACCGATATTCACAGCCATGCTCGATACCTCCTCTTTATTCATCTTTTTAAATAACTCAACCACAATTGGCTTTGCTATTGGTATCATACCAACTTTAGGTTCGAACATATCCCAGTCAACATAGCGTTTGAGGAGCTGGTTTACCAGACTGTTTAAGGTAATTTGATTCCTATCCGATTCTGTCCTCAAGACATTTAGTACATTTTCGTCGATCCTAAATGTCATGGTAGCAGTTTTTTTGGATTCCCCCGTACTCGAACTAGCAATGTCATGCATCCAAAAGAATTTTCCCAATAATATAATAATATCCTTTGTTTGTTTAGGTTCTAATTTATCCTATTAATTTCTCTTTTTGGTTCGCAATGGATAATTACAACATGGACATCGAGTACCGCTAAATTTAATGTATAAACTGCATCCTGAACACCGTTTATACCCCATAGCATAAACAGATTCTTTTCCGCCACCTACCTTATCGTATCTTACGCATGGTCCTTTACAACCCAATGTAAGCAAGTCTTGCTGATGAGAATTAAACATTAAGTTTCGAATGCAATTAATTGCAAACGCCCTTCTGAGTCAAATGAGGTCAGGGCAGGCATAATAACAAATGTAATAATTATGTATAATTATTGTTGGGGGAAAGCAGGAGGTATCCCCAAGCGCTAGAGGTTATAAAATAATCTCATTAGAATCTAAAGTCTGATTATCCAGCTAAAGGATGTTATTAAAAAAATTGAAAAGATTAGAAATATGTACGTTATATAATATGTTGATCCTATAATTCTATGAAGATTTTGTATGTTTTCGCCTTAATAGGCGTCATTGTATCCATTACTACGATAGGTGGAACGCTGATCTCAGCGACAGCACAGCCTAATGACAATAATCTAACACGAGCAACGTCTGAGCCACTGCTAGAAGGCAATTTGACATCAAATTTAGGTTCTAACCTATCTAATGCTACTATTCCAGCCACCGATGGCAATCAGTATCGATGATGAGATTGTTTCTTATAGATTGTTCCTCAATATTGAGACATTATACACGTAGATAATACGATCTCTAGTTTAAATAATTATTGTTTAATATATAATTATGTCATCAAATAACAATTTTAACGAAAGTCCAAACCATTTCATGGTATTAGACGCAATCTCTAGGGGTATGAAAAAGATAGACAGCATTGCCAAAGTTACAAAGTTATCCAAAGATGAGGTAGAATTGATTGTAAACGACCTAACAAATCAGAAATTAATAAACACGGTTGTTAAGAAGGGTTTTTTTGGTAATAAGAAAACAGAGGTTCATATTTCAGAAACGGGCATGAAAATGCTAGATTCAAAAAAACAAGAACTATCACATAAATCACAGCGGCTTCAACAACTCTATGAAACAGGTGATAGAGGTCAGATGCAAAGTTATATGAACGAAAATCGAAGTTGGATGCCGATGATGTTATTTTCTGGGCTAATGAGCATGGTAATGTTTGGATCTATGATGGCTTTTATGGGAATGGCAATGAATCCAGGTGAAAGTGCTCAGACTGAAGGTCAAGCGGACGAATCAGGAGGGTCCGGAGCGGAAGATTCTGGAGATGCATCGGATACGGGTGCCGCAGACACAGGCGATACAGGTGGTTTTAGCGATATGAGTGCTGATAGTGGAATGGATACTGGAGGATTTGATTCATTCTAGGATGAAAGAATCCAATAACAATTAATTTTTTATTAATCTGGACCAAGAATAGATTTGTTTTAAATAATGAATCATTATCATCACTAGTAACATTTAAGCATAAATATCTTTTCAAATATCTATTGAGGCAGATATAGAATAACTGATCGGCTCCGTATATTGTTTTTAAATGTAATTCATCCTATAAGGATAGGTTCATAGTTCTAAATGAGATTAATACGTATTCTTACTACCTTCTATCAAAACAGTAGAGATTTTGATCTGTAATAAATGGATCCACCATCCAATTAGGATCATTAGAGAAGATAAAAGAGTTAGATTATTCAATTCCTATTCCCGATGATATGGTATTTGCCCATATAATTGAAAGCTAAATTATCATAGCCAAATTTTTGATCGAATCTGTTAAGTAAATAATATAGACGACTAATTGGTAGTACCACCAATATTTGCTTGCGCTTGAAAGCCACCAGCATTATCTTCTACTTTAGTATCGTTGATTGGTAATACAACTATTTGACCTTTGATATAACTCCAAGCGGGATCGTAATAGTTGTAAACTCCAACATTATCAAGGGTTACACGGTATGATTCACCGGCACCGAAATAATCTCCATAAAATATGTTTGATGAGCCTTGATCTGGAGTTCCAGATACTATTAGATGTGAATTGGAGTCATTATTAAGCCAGCTAATAGTCGATCCGGCTCTGTAAAGTTAACGAAAAAGCTATAGCAATCCTTTGCTTCTATGAAGCATG
>WHSX01000095.1 GCA_009379865.1 Candidatus Nitrosocosmicus sp. | reverse complement strand
GAATGTTTTCCTACTACTTTGTGATTTTTTGGAAACTCTGGATCTATTGTCATATACCTATGTTGTTAACAAAGTTGATATAAGTTGACCCGTAGACGCACATACTAAATATGTTTTTGTCAGATTAACGCCCGATATTTTGGTTGACAGGAGTGTAAAAAATCGTCAGATAATAAAATAATAAGAGAATACAATGACAAAAGCACCACCAAAATTTCTTGGTATTTGACAAATGGTGCTAAAGATGATGAAAATGAGAATACAGGGAGGACCAAAACTGAGAACGACCATAAGCAGTTTAATTAGATAAGATCTGCGTCTAGAGAACACCGGATGTAAAATGTTGATAAATGATGTTGATCGGTTATGATAATGAAAAGAAAAAAAGCTAACGAAAATGAAGAGAAATAGCTAGTCTATAAAAACATGTTATTAGATCTAAATACTTGGTTAATATATGCTCTTTCATTCTACCTTAATTGTAAGATCCTGATAATGTAGATGAGTATGTTGTATTTGAGTATATATTGAACGCAACAATTCTGCACCACCATGACATAAGATGAATATTTTTCTTCTCCCGTTATATTGAATAAAATTGCCGTTTATTAAATAAAATAGATATTTTCTTATAACTCCTTCCGAAACATATTCGATTTTCTGGATGTTGTTATATATGCAAGAAAAAGATACCTCTTTAATACATGCTAATAATATAGACTCTACCAGAGATGTTCTAAGGTAAACAGGGATAGTTTCAGCACTGTCGACAGTCTCATCCATTTTTTTTCTCCTCATGAGAAACAATTTCAGAATAACACTTGTGAATATTTTTTAAAGTTAAAATATTTTTTTTACTTGTATTAATTAATGACCGTAACTGAGGTATAATGATAACGACCATTTTTTAGTCAATCCAAATATTTCTTTATCAAGTTCATTATTTTTTAACCATTCTTATTTAAAAGAAAATTGATACAAACATCTAAACAATGTCCTAGAATACTCTTCAAACTAACTAAAATGATTTAGATAATTGTACTAATAGAAGGACCTAATATACGATAAATAAATAAGCAGCAAATTGATTATTGATATTATCATATTACAATCTTTGATAATTAGTATATCTTTTTTTGTTGTTTCAAATATAAATTAAGTGTGACTTGATTTTATTCAGAATTACATTGAATCAATCGATCTGAAGAAACGCTTTAAAAAAAGTAATTAGCAATATTACTTTAGAGGCCTCTGTTTAGTTTATCTTACGAGTTATTCTATTATAATTTTTGAAATCCTTTATTAAAGTAAATGCATTTTACGATATTACTGATGCGGTTGGTAAATGCGGGGACAGGATTCTAAAGATAACACAAATGAATTAAATATTATTGAATATATAAAAGATAACCCTGGATCACATTTACGTCGTATAAAGATCGATCTTGGCCTTTCTATGGGTACAATTCAATACTATCTCCGAAAATTAGAAAAAGAAGAAAAGATTACTTCATCCAGAAACGGGTTACATAAATGTTTTTTTGTAACTGGAATTTTTGGAGATAATGAAAAGGATATTATAAAATACTTTAACCAAGAGACACCGCGAAAAATAATCTTGTATATTATGCAACAAGGGCAACCAACCCAAACAGATATTGCATTGGAATTGCGGGTTACCTCTCCCACCATTAGTTGGAACCTAAATCGTTTGACTTCCTCAAAAATAATTACTGAAATAAGAGATGGTAGGTACAAGCGCTATTCATTGAATCCGAATATTGATCCTTTAGTATTAACTAAACTGTTAAAGTCTTATTATCCAAGTTTATGGAATAAATGGAGTGATAAACTCGCAGAAATCTATTTATCTCTTTCATATAATGCTGAAAATAAGGAAAAGAATTAGATGTTAGAAAATTTAACATTATCTACCTTAGCTTCCGTATTTTTATATTCAAATTTCACTACAATACCACTACAATTGGAGTTCATAGGTATTGTTGAAAATCTCGAGAGTCTATTGATAGGGATTTTCTCAATTATTCTATTATTTCTTTCTATTTCCACATATAAGAAAACTGGCTTGAAAAATATCCTTTATGCAGCAACAGCTTTTGCATTATTTACATTTGATGTTTTTCTCGAACTCATAATTGAGAGATATTATTCGGTTACTTATCCCATGCAGGATTTGTTGCATACCTCAATTACACTTGCTATCCTGGGTCTATTTTTCTTATCAGTTGTTCGTACTGCTAGGTGATGAGCACTTCTCTCTAATGTAAAACATCTCTTTCAAATCGATAAGGTAAAAAGGGTGGGTGAAAAATCACTCAAGACTGGAAAATCAAATGATTTACTCGCTAAACGATAATGAAGGTATTTATCAGGTTGAATCCGTCAAGTAAATTCCTCTTAGTATTAGATTAGCTTTTGATCGTTCAAACTCCACCGAAACCATTCTCCAATGATTCTTCTCCTATCAACCTTTATTATAAAATATATTATTGTTCCTGTAATAATGATACTAATAATAGTTAAAATCAATATATTTGTAAAAATTTTGAATCTATCGTTTGATCAATTAGTACCCCGGGGATATTGCAGAAAAAATCTTGGAGTACGCTCATGCTAAGAAAGTTGACATGATTGTTATGGGCAGCAGTAACAGACTGAAGGGTATTTCAAAAATAAAAGCATTAGGTAGTGTTACTCGAAAGGTTTCAGAATTGGCAGACTGCCCCTTACTTATAATTCATTAACCAGTTCGTCTGTTTTATCAAATCTATCCGTTTGCAATACAGCAGTATAGACGATAAGTAGATTATCTATCGGGTTAAGTTGTAGATACAAAGACAACCGAGTTAATGTATTAATAGTCTTAATAGTCTGATATCAAAGTAGTAGTCATTAAGTATGTAATTTGTTTTGGTCCCTTTCATCAATAAATTACCTCATAATTTTATAGTAGGATTTTATTTAGTGTGGTCGTGATTGTTGTTTTTTCTTAGATATTTTCACAAATAAATAGATTATTGTAATTATTTCAAATCTACCTACTATCATATTAATGATAAGAACTATCTTTGATATGGGATCCATCTCCACGGAAGTTATACCGGTGGATAATCCTGTTGTAGTCAATGCAGAAACAGAATGAAAAAGTGAATCCAAGAAATTCTGTTTATCTATATAAGAGATAATCGTTCCAGTAATAAGTGACACTGTGATAAATAATATTACTACATATATTGCCTCATTAAATATTTTTTCTTCTTCTTTAATTTTTGTTGGCTTTGACTCAATAGTAAGGTATCTTTTGTTATATGGTGATGCTACTGCAGATATCGATCCACCACTATTTTCTGAGCTGAATTTTTTACCAGTAACTTTTTGAATTATATGAAGTATTCGACCTACCTTGATACCGCCTGCAGTGGAGAATGCAGTTCCTCCAATTAACATTGCTATTATTAATACCACTTTTGCTTCTATGGATATCTGGGCGATGTCAAGGAATTGAAAACCAGAATTAGTCGCAGCGCTTATAACATGAAATACAGACGCCATTAACTCTGATTGTACTTCCAAAGTTTTACTTAATACAAAATAAAAAACAATTATACAAATTACAATTATTCCCATATACAAAAATAATTCTGGGCGAACGCTTGTTGTATGCATTTTCTTACTAAATATCGCATAATGAAATACGAAAGGAAGCGCCGAAATAATCATACCTATCATAAGCGTAGTCAGTTCAATGTTGTTTTGTGAATCTAGGGCTGTAGAAGTAGGAGCAAATCCTCCTCCGGTAACAGTACTAAAAATCAAGGTTAGAGAAAATAGTATATCTGTCTGTCCGCTTAAATATAAGAAAAAGACAAGAATAAATGCATAAAAACTAAAGATTACACCTATTGTTAGTATCAGCTGTTTTACTTTGAGATTTCCGCCACCTATCATTCCTCTGATGTGCATCAACTTTCTTTCAGGATAGAAAAAAGCAACTATCAAGTATACGAAACTTAGACCACCAATATATTGGGTGTATGAACGATAGAAGTCAAAGCTTTTGGGTAACTCTTCAGGAAATGATATAAATGAAAGACCAGTTGTTGTAAATCCAGACGCACTTTCAAAAAAACTATTTATAAAAAGTGTTACCGGTCCTTGCTCCGGTGGGAGCGGATCTACATAAATATATGGAATGCTCCCAAAAAGACTCAAAAGCACAAAACTTGAAACCATAAGAAGTGAGGCCTGTCGAAGATTCATAGGCATTCTTTCTCCGTAAGAATTTAATACAAAACCTGTTAGAGACATGGATGTAACAGAAAGAAAAATTCCTACTGCTGAAGCAACTTCTCCCATCAAAGATGCTAATATGGCAGGGACGATGAGCAAAAAACCTGCAAACTGCAGTATGAAGCCTAAATTACTCATTATGGGCTTGTAATGTTCTCGGATTATCGTTCGATATGGCCTAAATGTTTGTTCCAAAACAGACGTCCTAATGATATTGGCCAAGCCTTCTTGAGTCACAATACCTAAAATATGTACATTATCGGTTACAGGCACTCTCTTTATTACATTGAGTCTCATAAGCTCCAAAGCTTCTCTTACATTTGCTTTTGCGGATATAGTTATGATAGGCGAAGACATTATTGTCTTTATGGACACTTTATCTGAGTCCTCACCTCGCATCACAATTTTATCCAAAATATCACTATCTGTTATAATTCCGATATATTCATCATTTTTATTCTTTACAATAATTGTCTCAGCTTTGGCATCATGCATTTGCTTAACGGCTGTTGCTGAATCAATATCTTCATCTAGAATAATGATTTGGTGATGCATATAAGATAAAACGGAGCGTTGAAGTGCTTCACTCACCATTATTATTTCAGAATTATGTAATGAAAACGCAGAGTATTGTTTAAACTTTGCTTATCTCTGAAGAACACCATGTAGATAAGAAAATATTTTTTATTATTTTAATAGGGATTAAGAATAATAAATACAAGGTCATCCTCGATTGAAATGGAACTATAATTCTCTTATTTTCAAAAATCTTGTATATCCCTGAAGTGTTGAATGCCCGTTAATGCTACTAGTACCGAATGCTACTAGTACTGAATTGTATTTTTTTGTAAGGCTAAAGGCGAATTCTAAAGCCGTATGAAATACTCAGAGCCGTCGATACCAACCAAAATTTTCTTGACTTTTACATGAGTATTGCCTTTTGACATCGTAATACTACGAATTGATTTTTAAGTTTTAAATTTCTAATTAATTGTATGTTATTTTAGTATTTATCAAATAACTCGAATCATCGCTGTAAAGTTCTTCCCTAATCAACTACCAAAATTTATCTAATATTGTTTATTACCAGGCTGTAAATTTGAGTAAACAATTCATTATCTAAAAAGATGATTGCTTTAAAAACTTATATCAACTGGTAATAAAACAAGTTTTATGAGATTTTCAATGTTGCCAAATTACTTTTTTAAAAGTTTAGTTTTGTGTTTTACATTTGTTCTGGTTCTTTCGTTTCAAATTCCTAAATATTCGTATTCTTCTACAGATAATTCAAACCTTGACAATTCATCGGTGCAACCATCGGAAAATTCAGATAATAATACTGTTTCATTCAATTTAGATTCTTTAGCTAATTCTACGGCAAATACAACGATTATTTTAACTCCTAATACCAGCTCAATAAATCTGGATCTCCCTGCTTCCATCTTGGATTTGTTGGGCTCGGCACCGCCTCTGGCTGAACAGCAGAATATCGCTGAAAATCTAACCAATACAAATAACACAATGGTCATGACAACCAACGAGACTCAATTATCAGGAACTGAAAACGTAACGGTGATAGCCAATTTCTCCTCCAAACCTATGGGGCTGGATACCGATTATGCGATTAGCGAAAAGCCAATTATTTTAGTTGATAATACAAGTTTAGACTATGAATATATGAATGACCCAAGCGATGAAATTACAATTTCAGACATGCTGGTATCGTTGCGGGCTAATATTAAATTGTACAACTCTACATCTTCATTTCCATTACAACTAAGAATATTCTCCAATCCCACTAATGTGACGGAAAATGCTGACGGTTCGAGGACATATATTAATAGCCCAACAATAATTGAAAATTTGGAAATAGGCGGTGTAATATTTTCAGAAACACGAACCGTTGCAACTGTTTACACAAACGGTACGGGCACTTTAAATTCTACTAATATAGACTAGCACCATTATAACTTTATTCGATAAATCAGGACTCAACGCATCGATTTTTTTACGTAATTGACTCTCCTGTCTCTTAAGCAGAGGGTTACAAAATGACTAGGTTCGTCACCAAAAAATGCATTATCTGACGCATATTTTATCACATACTTTACCATTCTTTTTCTTAATTCATTCTTTGGGACATCTTGCTCATTCTAACCTGTGTTTTTTGAATACGAGAAAATACCTACTCATGTACATACATACAAGGCTGTCTTTGGATTTTGTAATTAGAGAATATTCGTCTAAAATATGTTATAGTCTAATTTTGTTTTGTTATAACTTTTCATTGTATCTAGATTGAAAATATTACAAAATTAACTCCAATATTGCAAATAATTCTCAATATCTTTTCAAACCTTTATTTCTCGAAGAATGGAAAAGTAATTCTTATTATAGTCTATAATCGTTTGTCAAATAAATTGGAAGGGCTAGGGAGTCTTATTTCCGCTATGTCTCTTACTATCTTTATCGTTCTGTCTTTTATTGGGTTTGATTTGACAAATGATCAATCATTAGCTCAATCGTCTGATCCAAATAAGAGTGATAGTTGTATTAATTATGATTCCGATGAGGAAAATGGCAAAAATACAATTACTGTATCTTGTTCGCATCCTTCAACTCTTACTGATATATACAACAGCGTTCAAAATCAAGAGATCCTAAAAAGAGAAGATAATTCAACTAACAATATTTGGATATTAGATGCAACCATAGTAGTCGAAAAAGGTTCAACGCTCGTGATTAATTCGAGTGATACCAAATGGCTCAAGATATTAGCTGGAGATAAAAACGGAGATGGTGACCGAGATATTGTGAACTCAATTACGGTTTTTGGTAATTTAATTATAGATTCGGTAAAAATTACTTCGTGGGATCCTGAGAATAATGATTTCATAAAATTTGAAGTTGACATACTACCTAGCAGAGAATTTGAGCACACCGGTATCGATGCTATTCCAAGACCATATATAAAAACAGAAGATGAAACTACCGGTACAATGAATATAACCAATTCTGAAATTGCCTATTTAGGTTATGAATGCGGTAGCGGTTGTTCTGGTATTAGCTACTATGGCAATAATGGGACAAGCATAGTAAAGAATAATGAGATTCATCATGACCGGTTTGGATTTTATTCGGTTGGGGTAGGTGGCGTAGTCTTAGAAGATAATCACGTTCATCATAATTTCATGTATGGTTTTGACCCTCATACTGCAACTCACGATATGTTGATCAGGAACAACACAGTACATGACCATGGAGCAATGGGTATAATATGTTCTCTTGACTGTTACAATATAACAATCGAAGATAATGAAGTCTATAACAGTGCAGGATCTGGAATCATGTTTAGCAGAAACATGTCTGATTCTGTTGCAAGAAATAACGATGTTCACGATGAGGAAAAGTGTATATTTTTATCTCAATCACCGAATAACGAAGTTTATGATAATGACATAAGTAACTGTGAGAGTCAAGGAATCTATATCTATCATAACTCTATCGAAAATAAAGTCTATAACAACACATTAACCAATGCTACAGAAGGAATCGAAGAAAGTGATGACTCACAAGGTACCAACGAAATATCAAATAACATTATTGAGTAGATTGGACAAAAATGTGGTAAAACTAAAATGAATCATTAACCCTCAAATAATAATCCAGTTTATCTCAAGATAGCTATTACAGAGCCAATATTATTAGCATGTATTAATGGATCATCATTCTCTGAAATATATTTAAGCGTACAGAGGGTGATACCAACATCTGAATTAGTCCTGAGAGAACATATATTCTATTTGTTAAATAGTTCTTTTATATCGTATAATGGAATCGAAAAGATGTATTTCATTGAACCGGCTGGCTTAGAACTAATACAGATTATATATGTCCAGGCGGAGAGAAGAATAGTAGAATATAGTGACCTCACTCTCAAGATAGAGTAGTCTACGAATACTTCAAATCTTTGATACTTCGTCTTTTACTCATAATGCATTGGATTCATTAGCCAGTATAACGGTACATTACAGTACATCTACCATCGAATTACATTTGTTTATTTAAAATAGTCCTTTTGAATTCTAGACTCGTAGTAGTGGTATGAAGCGATAGAAATTAAGAATTCCTTATTGTATCATCATTCATTGAAGATGTTAACATGGTCTGTAGTGATCATGAATTTAATATGAATAGCACCAGAAGAAGACAATAATGTATATAATTATAGTAGCATATTAGACAGAAAATGATGGAGTATTCAGAATTCACGGTGGTAAGTCTATGGGCATTAATTTTATTAATCTCAGTGTGCATTGTTTAGAAAAAGGATATTCAAAGTTTTAAGAATCAAATATTAATATTCTAATGCTAATGACATTTTACTTTTACCTAAAATATTATACTAGGGGTATTTGATTCAATACACATGTTATAATTGGTTTTAGTTAATGTCAGGCATACTAGTAAATTCATAAATACTCTTTAATGCGCAATTCACAATCAGTAGTTATTGGCAAAAAAAACAAGTAGTAAATTATTTGTTTTATCTGCTCTTAGCATGTTTTTATTATTTTATTCTAATCATTCGTAATTAATTTGTCATATGGAGCATTTGCAAAAGCGCCTCTGTCTCATGATGGTCCCCTGTAAAAGATAACAATCTTGTTGTAGAAAAAGTAACTGATGGACTAGAAAAACCTACAGATATGGCCCTCCTAGGTCCAAATGCAGAAATTAGAGACTGTTTCTAATGTAGATGAGTACTTCTTCGTCACTCCAATTGGAAGTATCAATTCCATTTTCAAGTAATAACTTTCGTTTATGTTCTATGTCCCTCTTTCGAGCCTCTTTGTTTCCTAGACTACCTCTTAATTCATCGAAAGTCCTGCTCCAATAGCCACACATGACTACCAAACTATAACTTTGATTTAATATATAAAATTTCAAACTAGCAAGATGGAATTCAAGTTTTGTTTAGAATGGACGCGCAACTGCAACCCCCTACAGTTATGAAACATATCGCCTTCTCTTTAGTTATCTGTATCACAAATCATAATTAGTTATAGTGCTCTTACTTTCATGGATCTATTACATATGGCGTAAGAGGTATTTATTCAAAAATTAATTCAATGTAAATCATCGGGTATAGGATCTATTTCCAAAATTACCGGTAGATTCCCATTGCATTTTTGTATAAATATAAGTAATGCTATTTTGTTGCATCACTTGGACATCTGTATCGCAAGTATTAATTAAAGGAATAAAATACTGTCTGATACTACCTAAAGATATTAACATAAAACTTTAAAATATCTTATATATATTGAATTATAGTCATAGATTTTACAAGTATGAATACAAGTAAAACAATACTAGTATCAACATCTGTAGTATTAGCGTTAGCCATGGTCCTTGCACCATTAGCCATGTCAGACAATGTATTTGCTAAACAGAAATACAAGAACTGGGATGACTGTAGAGAAGATCATAGTAAGAACTGGTGTAAAAAATACTTCAAAAAACATGATAACGATAATAAAAATGGTGGTAACAAGGCATCTCAAGGCATAGGTCAATCCCAATCATCAAGCCAAAACTCACAATGTGTTTCAGGCGGTAGTACCAGTGCATCTTGCAATAACATAAGTGTTCAAAACCAACAAAATAGTGGCAACAATGCTTTAGCACAAGATAGCCATGGAAATGGCGGTAACCAAGCTTCACAAGGCATAGGTCAATCCCAATCATCAAGCCAAAATAGTCAGGTAGTATCAGGTGGTAATACAGTAGGATCAGGAAATAACTTTAACTTCCAAAATCAAGGAAATACAGGGAACAATGCTTTAGCACAACAATAAAATTATTTACTATTGTCTTTTGGATTTTTTATCGTAATCGATAAAATCTAATAGATATATGTGAATTAATTTCATTTTAATGTAAATATGATACACATTCCTTGACTATTGGAAAAAAGATCATTAATTTTCTATTAAATGCTTTTTATTTTCATATTTAGCAGAATAAGGAGGAGATAACTAAGGTTCTTCTATTCTGTGATTTTTAAATTAGCGAGTATTAGTAGTATAATTACCTTTATAAAAAGTAGTCCTAAGATATAACGGCTCTGTAAAGTTAAGACATGATATTGCTGTTATAATGATATGCAAATAAATC
>WHSX01000094.1 GCA_009379865.1 Candidatus Nitrosocosmicus sp. | reverse complement strand
TGAAGAGTTAGAGAGGGATGAAGAGTTAGAGAGGGATGAAGAGTTAGAGAGGGATGAAGAGTTAGAGAGGGATTGTAAAGTATCGTAGTCAGGATTTAGAAAGGATGTGACACTTTGATTATCCATGAATAACACAATCATCAAACTTGTTGTCAAAAATAATGCGGCATAGAAACGTAGGGTCATCATTATAAAGACAATTGACAAGGATATATTTATTTTTAGGAGTATATTTGAAATCATACCTAAAATATTACATTATTGAATAATCTAAATTAATAAGTAGTCAGCATCAAAATACTATGAAATATCTAGTCCATGAATGGCCGTATTTGCAATATTTAAATTATTTTGTTATTATATTAATTAGCCTCATCTTTGTATGTTTCGAACCCGATGATATTGTATCAGCGATGAATTCTCCACAATTTGAACGTCAAGAAATCAGAGATGACAACTCTGATTGGGTGAATATGGTGACTGGTGAGAATTTGGGTAATAATGGCTCAAAGGGACCAGCCTACACTGATATAGACTCTATAAATTATTTTTCTGATGGTCAGACACTCAATGCAACTTTCTGGCTATCTTCAATCTCAGATCTAAATACTGGTAATGATATTTGAAATACCAAGCAAATATACTACGGTATATTGATTGATTCAGATTTTAATAATGACACGGGCTATCAAGGGATAGATTATCAGGTCGAAATAAAATGGAATGATACTTCAAAGAAATGGAACAGATCGTTTAATGAGTTTTCGACTAATGGTCATTCTAGAAATATAACCGACATAATAGATAATCATCAAAATTTCTTAAATAAAAGAAGTGGATCTGTTATCATGGATGTGGATCTCAAACCCATGCTTTTTCCAGATAGATACCGATTATTCTTCTATGCTTATTCACTTTCAGATGGGAGTTATTTGCTAGATGCTGTTAGATGGGTGTATGTACCACCTCCCGAATTTTCAGTTTCGACGAAGCCCGAAATTCTTGTAATGCTGCCCGGCGAGAAGAAAAATGTAGATGTATTTATAAATTCAACTACAGGATTTCAACCGATAGTAAGCTTGAATGTCGAAAATATTCCCAAAGGTATCAATCTTACCACAGGAGATACAATAATACCGGTACCTCCATATGGATTTGCTACCACAACTTTAACTTTAAATGCTGAAGAGACAGCTCCTGCTGGGTCACGAACTTTTTTCATACTGGCAAATATAAGTTTCCTTAATTCTACATTCTACAGTCCAATTGTCAATCCTGAAACTCACAAGAATCCTATCTTGAAAATCAATAGCGAAAGCATAATGAAACGATTCCCTATGGTTATGACAATTACAGACCCAGTTCCTCTCTCGGATATCGTCAAGACCTGGCTTACAGAGTGGTTTAATCCTTTGACTGGAACTTGGACTACTTTAACAACAATAGCAACAGGAATCCTAGGATGGCGGATATGGAAAAGACAATCTAAAAGAAGAAATACAAAGAATAGATCGGGATGAATGGCTATGAGTTTCATGGACCAAATTATCCAATTCTATTGTCATATTTATTTTCAGTATCCAAATATGTTAAAACAACTGTACTTTTCTCGCCCATTCATCCTTTCTTCTCGTACGGCTGATCCAACTAACATCATTGAAAAGCCAATTCAAGTATGTAAAGCCATGAGGTACAAAAGAGATAGAATATATAGACCATGAATTAACGGCTTTTACAGTTTTAGACTAATTTCATAATGGACTTTTCATCAAATTAGGTTAGTAAATGTAGATATTCATTTAAAAAAAAATGTACTAATATGCCTAGTCGCCATAGGAATTGAACTTTGATTAAATCTATTCTGAAGGTTAATGTTATAAAGACTAGGATTCAATAGAAAATTCAAACTAGTTTAATTATAGAAATAAATAAGAAGTTTGCTCTCAGATTACATCAAGATTTCACTTTTCATTCTGGAACAAGATGTGCAAACTCAGTTGTACGGGTGCAATCTTCTCCCCGACATTTGTCATCAGGACACACATTAGATCGCTTGCATCCGTTTACATCATCAAAATCAGTTTCTCCCCTTACCAATATACCTTCCACCATACCGTTTTCCAAACCGTCTTCGTCTCCTGCATGAAGAACACATGATCCAGAATTTCCTCCAAAAGTATCCAAATTTGCCACAGAGTATGCTTCCTCTTGGTTATTCCTGACTCTAGAACCGGCCGCGTATTTTAAAGGTATACCACATGGGTGGCCCATTACGTAAACATGTTGCTGATCTTTGATCTTTCCATTTCTTCGAATTTTTAAAGGTTGGTGATTTTTAACAGGCCTATCTAGTCTCACCAAGGCCCAATCGGTTCCATCGTCAGTAAGCTGCCTGCCTACAAGCTCCTTGGCATGATACACATCAGAAGAGCTGATCGTAGTTTGGGCTTGATTTTCAGAGGTCATTTTGTATCCAAATACAAAACTTACATTAGTAACATCGTTTTAGTTAACACAATGTCCTGCCGTGGCTACCAAATCATCTGCTACTAAAAACCCAGAACAAAATACGCCAACGGGTTGATTAAAGAATATTTCTTGATCACAAAGACCGTAAGCCTCTCCAAATTTGGAAGTTCCTAGTTTAAATTGTTCTCCGCCATCCGTTTGGGTGAGTATGAGATCATCATTGTTAAATAAAGAAACAACACTATTACACTGTTCTTTAATTTTTGATTCTGATTGATCGTCTAATTGATAGAAGTCCTGTCTACGCCATAAATTACTTTTTGTCTACTTTTCTTTTCATTATGTAACTCTGAAGTAGTAAAGCCAGCAATACCTACTCGTCTGCTACTACGAGTATTTGCAGTGGGGCTTGTCCGGCTTGGTCCACTAGTCTGTGGTCCGGTAGCTATATTTCGTTCTCTATCAGCCAATTCTCTATTTATTTCCCGGAGTGAAAATTTTTCTAGATCTTTGTTTACTTTATTATTTTTTTCGGTAGGATTAGACATTTTTAAATAATAATATCAATATTATTTAAGAATATTGATAAATCATGATAATGAAACTTTTCGGTTATGAAAAAAAGATTTGATTCTAAACTGACTCGCAATATTCAATTTTGAACCCTAAATTCAAACTTCAATTGAACTAAGTTTCCTTTTGATGTACACTGACAATATAGCATATTAATGGTAATCAATACAAATATTGTTCAATAATAATCTAGTTCTTACTCAATTTATTTGATTGAAACGAAATGGTCGATATAGTCAACTATCAATAATGTTTAATAAAATAAAGTTAGTATCAACATCTATGCCTCCACCGATATCAACCAAAGAAGAAAAGGTGTTGATGATACTAAATTCAGATGAAATAAATAAATTGAGTAATGCTCCCTTCATAATTAAGTCAATAGAATTAATGGGGGAAGAAAGTGAAATCAAAGTTTCCTATGTTGGTGGATGTAAGACGCATGATTTTATGCTTTTTGTTGCAGATAAAATTTTGATTGATTCACAGCCTACGAGTATCAATTTGAACCTTTCACATGATGATGGTGGGGACAGATGCAAAAGTATAGTAACTGAAAAATTAGTATTTGATTTATCACCTTTAACCAAATATATCCCCCATTTAGACCATAAAAGGACCGTAAAAATATCGATTGGGGATAAAACAGTAGAATTTGATCCAACTTAGCGTAATCAAAATATAAAGAATCAAGAGTCATAACTACTAAGGAATCATCAACATCACCAGTATGTCACAGATGTGGCAGGGAATAAAACAGGGATGCCCTAATGATTCTTCAATTAAGAATAACATATATTAATATTATCAGGGAGTAATCTACCTATCTCAAACCAATCAATGTTACAGTGGATAATTATTTCATAGTTTCATAAACATCCCAATCCGTGCAATCAAAATTTTAGGTTGTACATAATAATGGTGCTTTTAAGATGTGAAAGTATATAAGATAAAATACATTACTATAGTAATGGAACCTGTTTGGAAGATTAAGATAAGATCCAAAGATAAGAAAGCTTTGATAGACTATATTTTTAGTGAAAGATTGGACACTTCTTGTGGTGGACCAAAAAGGTTGGATGATGGAACTTTTGAGATTGAAGCATACACGAAAGATTCGCAAAAGAATACGATAGTGAATCGCAAAAGCAATTTACTGGATATAGAAATTTATGATGATATGATGCAGTTAGCCGTTAAGAAACAAGGAGATATTTCCAAGGAGAACAGATACTCAAGGGCAAAACCTACTGATGCGGAACATCAAGCAGTGGTTAAGGGATTTGGAGTCAAGGAGTAACTGCTGACAATGTCTTATCTTAATATTGAAGAAGTTGAAGATGCTCTGTTATCTTTATCAAAGACTTATAATAATATTTCACAAGTGATTGAGCTTCCAAATCAAAGTATTGAAGGCAGAACCATACACGCTTTGGTTGTAGGTAAAAACAGAGAAAATAGGAAGAAAAAATCGGTGCTTTTTACTGGATCCGTCCATGCGAGAGAATGGGGAGGTTCGGACATTTGTGTTTACTTTGTTGCAGATCTATTGGAGGCATACACTAGGGGTACGGGTTTAAGGTATAAGGATCAATATTTTGAATCAAGCCAAATAAAAAGGATAATTGAAGAAATCAATGTAATCATAGTACCTGATGTAAATCCGGATGGTAAAGCATTTAGTCAGAGTGATCCAGCCAATGTGCTTTGGCGTCGAAACCGCAACCCTACAGAGAGTCAAGAAAATCCAGATTGTATCGGAGTAGATCTAAATCGAAACTACGATTTGCTTTGGGATTTTCGACAAGGTTTTTCTCCTGATGCAAGAGTAGAAACTTCTGACGAACCCTGCGATCCACGACAGAGATACAGAGGATCATCGGCATTCTCGGAACCAGAAACAAGAAACATAAAATGGTTGCTGGATGAATTTGGAGGAATCGGGCATTATATGGACATTCATTGTGCAGTTGGCGCTATTTATTATTGCTGGGGAATCGACCAGAATCAGGTTAATGAAGATAAGAAAAACTTTGGAAACTCACAGTATAATCAAGTTAGAGGTATTGAAAATGATGAGGAATATAGAGAGCATATAACCCCGACGGACCTGGAACATGTGAAGGACCTAGCTAATACCTTTGCAAGTGCATTAGAAAATGTACGTGGCACAAGATATTCTGTAGAGCAATCGTTTGGTTTATACCCTACTTCTGGGGCTGGTGACGACTATGCGTTTGGTAGGCATGTTTCAGATGTTTCAAAAAATAAGGTTTATGGTTTTACCTTAGAATTCGGCAAGGACGACTTTCAACCTACATGGTCGGAAATGACGGAAATCATTATAGAAGTGTGTGCGGGGTTGGTAGCGTTTTGTGATTATATTATTCTCAATCCAACTACGGAATGAATTATGCGTACAAGACCTTCTAATATGCCAGATTATCCAAAAATATGAAAGCTAGTACAAATCAAGAAATTCTATGAATGTTTATTTTAATGTAAAATCATAGAGATTTCATGGGCTACGGAATAGGTGTCGCGCCAAATGCCGGTGATGTGTACGCAAAGGTAAAAGGTAGGACCATCGACGGAGAGGTGGGTAAAGTGAAATTATTTGTTGTTGAAGCCAAAGACTATCAGCATATGTCTAACTTCGTCAAAGACAAAATAGGGAAAGAAATCGAAATAACAGTATCAAAAGATGATCTCGCATTTTTTGATAAAGAGGATGTAAATATTCTAGTTTCATTAATTGGAGACGAAAAGCAACAATCGTTCACCGCAAGGGGTAAACCCTAAGCCAGGTTTAACCATATCAAGAAATACGATTTTTTTACATGCTTCCTCAGCTCATATTAACGGTAAAATCTAGTCTGTTTTCAACCCATCTTATATTACTTAAACCTATACCAGTATTGTTACCATTATAATCTAAAGTATTTGGGAAATTAGTAGAATCTAGATTGGTTCTGTTAGCAGTGCCTGGAAATGGATCTCCATCGTCTCCCTGATTTCCAAATAAACCTATCCTCTCAAGATCCTGTTGTCCATCAGCCTGAACTACTCCCACAGCCAAGTGATTTTCATCGCAATTGTTTTCCGCTGCCTCATCTATATGATAAACTAAGAGGCCATCACCAGGCAAATGTTTGTCAAATTTTATTCTCCTTCTATTCTCAACTATGAAATATTCTTTTAGTCTTCCTCTTATTGGGATCATAACCACTTCATCTAATTCCTCGATAGGTTGTAAGCTCAAATCCTTAATCCCTCTTACGTTGGTTATAGAAGGCCATTGTTGAACCATCCTACACCATGTATCAGGATAAGACGGAGTTACACCCCCATTAGCCCAACTTCCTGATGCCATGAGCGACCAATCGCCAACACCAGCCGTTCTGTTTTGGTCGGTACAAGCATCGTATAAATCGGGCCAACCAAATATTAGATGTCCCGCTTCATGTGCATAGACACCTAGAAGACCATCCTCGGGTACAGTCAAATATATTGAGGCCCAAGTAGCATCAGTCACTTTAATTGGATTTTGTACTATCCATTTGTGAGACCAAATATGCTTTTTTCTACCTTCTTCAGTTTGTTGAACTTCGGCACCTGGCCCGGCATGGACGATAAACAAAGCATCAATTGTCTTATCGTCATTCAAATCGTATTTATTCCAATTTATCTGAGAATCCCGTTCCAAAGCGATGGCTACCGCCTCCTCTACCATACGTCTAGCGTTATGCGGGTAGCCCTCAATATCTCCTCCACTATCCTTTCCCACATAAAAGGAATAATTTTCTTTCATTCTATGCCACCCCGATACCTGCCCAACAATATCTACTTTACCATTACTTACTACATTATAGTAATCTCGGAGACTGCCAGTCATATAAGTATTCTTAGAAAATAACAGTTCCTCATAATGAGAGGGTGGAGTCTTTGAAACATTATCTTCAAAATCAATAAGAATAACCAATGCATTAATTTCTCCTTGCGGTCTAAATGTTGGAACGTCAATTTTTTCTAGCTTCAAAATACCTTTTTCCATAGCAGCGACATTTGGTCTCACAGGATCATCTTTTCCAAGCGGGTTGTACCCAGGCTCCAAACCTACATCTCGTAAGAATTTTTTTATGTCAGTTTCTCCAGAGCGATCGAATTCACTCTTTAGAGAAGCAATTACCCCAGGAGAGGGAGGCACCATACAGCGACTGTGAACAGTATGGGGTTTAATTGTAGAGGGAATATCAAATTTCTCTTTTTTCATATAGTTAATGATTCCAAGTATTATTAATATTTTCTATAAATTTGAATCAATGATCAATAACGATTATTCATTTTCATTGATCTTTTCATATTGATAAAATAAAGATAACTGAGAATTTATAAGAAATAAAATTATTTTAGGTTCACATCTTCCTATATGAAAGTAATTATTAAACTATATATGACTACAAAATAATATGCAGAGGCAAATTTCTATTTAATGTCTTGATTGAAGAGTATCATTCATTTTACTTGCCGTTCCAAGTCGTTCCTAACAAGTTAGAGGTAGGAGACTATAAAAATATCATCTTAAGGACACCAATTCGTATTCTTTAACTCTGTTCCAAATATCATGAGATCATGGTGTTTCTGCAAAGTCCCAATAATTAACAAAAGCTTAAGTACATAGATATGATCTTTTTTTCATGGTTAGAAAAATAGCTAGAAAAAATAATTCAGAGTCTAGAAATATAATTAAGAAAAAATCTCGTGTGGGAAACAGTAAATCAGTGTCAATGGATGCCTTAAAAGATTTCGTCAGGACTAGAGGAGTTGAATTTCTAAAGGACCCTAATATTTCATCAGTGGGGATAGGCTACAAGCAGAAGGATGGGAAACTTACTGATGAAATATCTATCCAGTTCACCGTAGAGATAAAAGCCCAACCAGAAGATATCAAGGGATTAGGAACCACACTAATTCCAAAATCCTTTAAAATAAACGGAACAGAAGTTCCTACTGATGTAATCCAGAGAAAATATGCTGTAGAATTTAGATTAGTATCTGAAATTGAAGTGAGTGACCGGAAAAGACGAATGGATCCCATGGTTCCTGGAATAAGTATATCAAATGTTAATGGAAGTGCAGGCACGATAGGCTGTTTGGTTTATGACAAAGCTTCTGGTTCACCTTATATTCTAAGCAACTGGCACGTTCTTCATGGATCAAATGGAGTGATTGGTGATGATATAGTACAACCCGGTCCTCATGATGATAACCGTGCTCATTTGAACAGAATGGGACAGCTTGTAAGATCACATTTGGGGCACGCTGATGATTGTGCAATTACCACAATTGAAGATCGTAGCTTTAGTAATGTAGTTATTGATCTAGGGATATCAATAGACAAAATAGGAGAACCAGAGCTAGGCGACAAGGTCATAAAAAGTGGTAGAACTACTGGAGTTACTCATGGCGTAGTTTCAAGAGTAAATACAATTGTGAAAATAGATTATGGAGGATCAATCGGAGAGCAAGAAATAGGCGGGTTTGAGATTGGGGTAGACCCTACCAACCCTCCCGACAATGGGGAGATAAGTATGGGAGGTGACTCTGGCTCGGTATGGATATTTAAATCTAGTAACGGCAAACCATCTGGTGTTATGGCGGGATTACACTTTGCTGGCGAATCCTCTGGAAATCCCACTGAATATGCGATTGCATGCTATCCTAAATCAATTTTTGAAAAACTCCAGATAACCCTGGACGGGCCAAGTCTATTGAAATCTGAGCCTAATCGGGGTTTTGCTATCGATTTTCTATCGGTTCGCATTAAAAATCCGGACTTAGTTGAGGAAAACAAAGAAGATGTGTTCGTATTGAACGGATCAGAAATAATTGATTATGCTCACTTCTCACTCTCACTAAACAAGAAAAGAAAATTCGCTTCCTGGGTTGGCTGGAATATTGACGGTGGTAATATTAAGAAAATAAGTCGAAGTGGTATTCCCTTTATAATCGATCCAAGAATCCCATCTGAATTTCAGGCTGGAGATGAGTTGTATAGAACAAATAATCTGGATAGGGGTCACATTGCTCGAAGAGCTGACCTTGTTTGGGGAACATTGGCTGAGGCAGAAAAGGCGAACAAGGATTCATTTTATTTTACAAACATATCCCCACAAATGGACAAATTTAACCAAGGGAATAAAGGAGGAATTTGGGGAAAGCTAGAAGATGCAGTTTTTGAGGAAGTAGACGTTGAGAATTTGAGGGTAAGTTTATTTGGTGGTCCAGTATTTCACGACGACGATTGGCTATATAGGAATACAAAACTGCCCAGGGAATTCTGGAAGATAGTAATGTATGTAGAACATCAAGAATTAAAGGCAAAGGGGTTTCTTCTTACTCAGAACCTTGATGAAATTGAGGCTTTAGATTTAGACGATTTCAAGGTTTTTCAAGTAGCTGTTGCGGAGATTGAAACAAGATGTGGATTGATATTTGATACAAATATCAAAACAGCCGATTCTTTTGGTACCAAATTAAATCGTAAGGATGCTCCAACACATCAAAGAAAGCCAATTGAACATGTAAGGGATATTGACTGGACTTGATGTTGTCAGGGCAAATTTATCCATTTTTGTTTGAGACATATGCTTTACGCCAAGTTAATCTACATACAGTTGCTTCTGCCCATTTTAGCTGGGTTTTGCGGTGATTGGGATTTAAAACCGTGGGAAACTTTAACAAGTTGTGCTAAAGCAGGTAATGAGTATGGTACTATTAGTGCTTCTGTCGATGGTAAGAAAATCGAAAAGCTCGAGAGCTATAGAGCACAATCTCCGATTTTTGATATAACAGTACCAGAAGACAACGTATTGGGTCATAATTCAGGATCTGGGCAAGCACAAAACGATGGTTTCTACCTATTTTTGGAACCATTATCTCCTGGAAATCATACGGTCCATACCAGCACAAATGTGAATAACATTATTACGCCTGGTTTTAACTACGATACAGACCTTACCTATCATTTGATTATCACACCCTAATACTCTATTTGTTTTAAGATACAGTAGAACCGTAAAGCTATATCTACCCGTCTTATCACACGTAAAGGGATTATATCGAGAAGAAGAATATAGAATGCATTTTCTAGTGGTGTTTTACTATTCAGCCGAATGATCGATTATAGCAATCATATGGAACGCGATACCTGACATAGGATAATATGATTTTAAATATCTTTAGTCTCAAATTCGATCATTGACCCCTATGCCCGATAATATGATCTGATATTATCTTTTCATGGTCAAATTCGTCGTTGCCAATAACATTTCTTTGGATTTTGAATGTTTGGATAACTTAATCCCTCTATGTGCTCAAGTCTTCCTTATTATTGAGTCGTATTATGAATACTAATTCTAATTATCGATCATTCTATATAGTTATAGCATCCGATGATTATCCTGCTTCATTTTAAAAACCTATATAAAAAACTGTTCGC
>WHSX01000093.1 GCA_009379865.1 Candidatus Nitrosocosmicus sp. | reverse complement strand
CACTGCTCCAATGTGTATCTTGAAGCACTCCTTCTGAATCCTTAGATGGTCTCACTCCAAGCAGCTGTTCCATTCTATCGTTCCAAAATTCAGGAATCTCAGAGACATTGAGCTCATCTCCAAATATTTTTTTCTCTATCTCATATCTTATTGCTATATGTAAATTGTAAGTAACTTCATCGGCGTCAACTCGTATATAGTCAGCCTTGACATTATTGAAATAAAGGTACAATTCGTCATCAGTTGCTTGGTTTGCGAAACTTACTTGCTTTCCAATCAAGGGAGCTATCAATTGAACAAAAGGCAGGCTTCTGCCCACAATATTCTCCCAAAACCTTGACTGAGATTCATGGAGCGCAAGGGAAGATCCGCCTTCAAGAGGAGTAAAAGACAATGACGGATTGCATTGTAGATTATACAGGGCATGACCAGCCTCATGAATGGTACTAAATATCGACTTTTTGAAATCAGTCCCTTCATACCTAGTAGTTATTCTGATGTCATTAAGGCCCATAGTCTCAGTGAAAGGATGGGTGGATGTATCCATTCTGAAACGTTTCATGTTGTATTGCAGAAGAGTCAAAATATCATGATTGAGCTCATCCACTTTTTTGATATCATACTTTGATTTTCCAAGTTTGTTCTCTTTGCAGAACGGGCTGTTTGAATCTACGAGTTTTTTCAGAATCTTCTGAATACGCGGAGTCAAAGTACTGAATACTTTATCCAAGTCATCTACAGTGAGCTGCTCTTCAAATGTATCTAACAATGCATTATATGGATGCTTTTCATACCCCCACTTCGCAGCGATTTGTTTTTTTATTTCTATCATTTTCTCCAAATGGGGTTCATACATCTTAAAATCAGATTTTGCCCTCGCTTCCCTCCATGCCATGTTTCCCCTTATTCTTACAAGAGATTCTGCTTCAGTCAATTCTTTTGGTATCTTTACCTGCTTAGTTATTTCCCTGTCGAGTACTCGTACAATGCCCTTCTCAAGGTCACCAAGGCTACCCAATTTCTTGGCCGACTCTACAAGAGCAACAAAATCTTTCTTTAGCAGAAGATCCTTGTGCAACATGTGAAGCTGAGAATCGGCCACCCCTCTTTCTTCCGTTCCTTCTCTAGGCATATAAGTCTCAAAGTCCCAACCCATTAGACAAATGGCATGTTTTAGCGACCACATTGGTTTGTAAGCGTCGACAATCTGATTCATGACAGGATTCTCGCATTTCATTTTGTCTTCTCTCATGAACTCAATCACATCGGTCAATTAATCCTTGCTAGCAATGATTGCATCTTGAGATTAGAATGAAAGGAGTAAATAGAGAACCTAAATACGAATAAGATAAAATATTATTTCAAATGTAAGGTTTTTTGATTCAACAAAGTTTTTCTCGTTACTATTATAGAGATATTTTACAGTGGGATTAAGTTCCTCATACTATGCGAGTTCGATTGTTTTAGGTCATGAGAAGGTACAGATAGTAAGGAAATGGGATAGGAAATTGCGAATTAAATTGTCCACTAAGATTGTTACTATGATAGAGAGCTTATTCGGTGGTATGTGAAACAAATTTGACCTATTCATCCCATTCAATATAAAATTACCGAATCTCCATAGATCAACTAATTACACTTTTTATAAATTAACGCTAATACAGAATATTATATGAGGAGTTTAAGAATCACGATCTATTTCCGTTAAGATTTTAATGATATGACATGATACCCGTAAACAATTAATCACCAGTTATAAAACCCTGAGATGGTATGATCCTTCTAGAAACGAATTTAAGTTGAAAGGATCACTACCTGTTAAAAATCTGAGAATAGTTATTTTATTTCACCTCCGATAAGGTATCCTTTTACGATTAATTATCTAAGGACATCAAATAGTATTCTTTTTCTTTTCAATTACAGAGTCAATTTTTTTATCCAGACTAAGTATTTGTTGAAGAAGTTTTTCCTGATGCTTTTGGAAATCCCGTATTAGTTTCAAAATAGTGTCATGTCGCTCATCTAAATCCTTGAGTCTTTTGAGATGTTCATCCTGTTTGATTGTTGACTTTTTTTGCATGGCGTATACCAACCAACTAATCAATGCACCAACAACAGCGCCTATAGCAATGCTAAGATAAGTGCTGGATGCATTTGTCATGTCTATACAACCCTTTGTTATTTCAGGCGTACATCCCCAAGGTGCTATCGTATTATTCAGAATATCAGAATCACGACTGAATACATCGACTTTACCACTATTGGGATTATAATCTAATAACAAGGGATGATCACCAACATCTATACTAGCAACTAAAGTATCAGCCCAAACTAGATCTATAGCTGCAAAAATACAAGATAATAGTATCATGATAACCAAGACTGGAATTAATATGATGGACAATATTTTTTTCCCTAACTGATTCAACAAATGATAATATACACATAAACAGTTAGGAAGAATCCTAAAGAAATATTTAGTATATAACTCATACTTTTGTTAGTTAGATTTAATTTATTACTATAACCAATCCTATTCATCCCCCTCCATTTATGAGAGGTTTTCAATTGTATGGTTTACCCTCACAATTAATGAAAATTAGTTGGATTAGTCCAACTGCTTAAATTTATTTATGTTTTTTTTTCTAAGTATCATAATCTTCTGCTTTTCAAATGATCCACAAGAAATGTTGCAAACGCTTTCATTGCCCCGGCGACCACAAGTGCTATTGCATCACCTATAACTCCCAAAAGGCGATAAATCTTTCACTTCAGTTAAAGGTGGCAATACAGTAATTGTCAAGTTAGCTTTACTAATTATGTACCCAATTGTAGGTTATTTCTTATATTTGAAACTCAGGATCTGCGATGCCGGTCCCGGGATCATTAAACATAAGCAATTTTGATGATGTGGTTTGTATTAATATTGAAGTCAAAATCGGTATGTCATATACGCCTACCGGCCGGTGTTTGTGGGGAAACCGCTACCCTAAATAACGAAGGAGGACCCCTTTCTGCAGATACATTTAAGCCGTCAAAACTGTAAGACGAGCCATTGTCAAATATTATACTACTAACATTAACAGAAAGAAGTGTTTCAAATTCGGTGGGAACCAACTGCTCCTCCCCTTGTCTTAAGATCAAATCCTTTGGATCTGTTAATATGTCTATTGTACCAGGTGGGATAACCCTATCATTATTGCACTGAATCAGTAACTAATCGGCATCTTAACGGATTCATACTATGAATTAATTAAATTCCAATAGCGTCAATATCAACTATCTCAGAGGAAATGCAAGTTGAACCTGCGACTGGTAATCAAGGAAATGATACACAAGGTCAGGCCATGGGAAATGATTCGAGAGCATCAGATATTATGGATGGTATTTTCGGTAGAATTTTTCGAAACCTTAGCAATATTTTAAATACACTTAAAGAGACTATCATGCGACGAAGATGGTTACATCTTCGTCAATCGATACTACCGTAACTTTTTATTCATGGATATACGATAGATATTCATGGATATCTATTCACGTAACTCACATGACCAACCAGTATTTTTTGAGTATTGTCTTGTTTACCTATAGCATCGGTGGGATATTAATGGAAATGAAACTTGAATTAGTTGCGATTCCGGTAACAGATGTGGATCGTGCACGTGATTTTTATAAAGATAAAGTAGGTTTTAACTTAGACCATGACCACACCGTGAACGAGAAGCTACGTTTTGTTCAAATGACACCTCTAGGTTCTGCCTGTTCAATTTGTTTCGGGATTGGTATCGCCAACGATATGAAACCTGGTTGCATTAAGGGTTTACAAATGGTAGTCAAGGATGCTCAGGCCGCTTATGATGAACTTAAAAAGCGCGGAGTGGATATTACTGACGTCGATACACAAGTTTGGGGCAAGTTCGTTCGTTTTAATGATCCGGATGGTAACGCTTGGACACTTCAGGAATTGCCTCCGCGTGGCCAATTTAAAGTCTAGCACACAGAAAAATCCCCCTGGATTACTTCAAAATGTTGTAGGGATGCGATCACGCTCAAGACTGTTATTTATTTGATATCTAGACATTTTATGAACCAATAACAGAATAAATTTAACAAAGAATGCCCTACTAATCTACATCAATAGATTGCTGAATTACATCAATTAGATATGTGAACAAATTCTTCAGGTTTTCCCCCTAAACAATAATAGATCACGATCAGAATACTGAATCGGCGATAGATCTTACTTATCGCGCGTGTAGAATGATTGCTGTTTACCATTATCCGAAGTTGAGTAATAATCTGGACTAATCTCCAATACTATTATCCGAAGTTGAGTAATAATCTGGACTAATCTCCAATACTATTGATTACCTATCACCGTTACCAGCCTGACTCATAGCGTTATTATCATAGTCATTCTGAAATTAGATATTCATTATTTTACTACAATAATGTACGTAAAACATGTAGATAGACTCATACTATATGAATTTCTGTGTTTACAAGATTAGGGACTGAATATCACTGGCCAGTGTAAGCTACACGAATAACTCCATGAAGCACACCAATCGAAGTAGGTCCATAATTAGTAAAGATACCGAATCAATTAAAATGTTTTGTAAGACCCCTAGGCCATTAATAAATTTCTAAAACGGACTTGCGCGATCAATAACGTCTACAATACCATTAGGGAGGTGGGAAATGTTAATCCATGACTGGTAACAACCACTCCATCGATGAATCTTAAACTATCTCACTATCGCACAAATCACTGACTCGGCGACCGCGGCAGCCTATTTTCCTTTGGATATTATGTTCAATATTATCCTTGATAGTTCTTCTGGAGCTGTGATCATAACATCGTGACCCCTTTTGAGTTCATGATAGTCCCATTTGTCCCTTTCTTCCTCGTTTTGTCTTTGAAACATACCTTCTCCGAACTCTGCTGAAGTAATGAATGCCTTTGGAATTTTCATTGTTTCTTTGTTTTGAACTACGAGAGGTTGGGTATGTGTATGCCATGACATAGGAACGAGTTTTGGTTCCACCCATTCAATATCCTTTGTGTCCAAGATACCAAATTCATCTGGTGTATAAGATCTTACAAGCCAAGGTTTATTTTGATCATGCATAATTCTTCCTTTGTAGAGGTCCATTAGTCCAGGAACAAGATCAAAAGCTGTTTTCCCGTCTTGGGGAATATATGCATCTAGATAAATTAATAATTTAATTTTATCAGGAATCATTTCTGCGACCCCACTTATAACCATACCCGCATAACTATGACCAACCAGAACCACCTCAGAGAGGTCTTCAAAGTTGAATACTTGTAAGATGTCTTCCACATGTGTATAGAGATCAGTCATTTCATTTACAAGATGGCTTCTTTCCCCTAATCCGGTAAGGGTTGGTGAATAGATATTGAATACATTAGAATCAAAATATGGCACGATTTTCTTCCAACACCAGCCCCCGTGACATGAACCATGAACAAATACAATATTCTGAGGTTTAGATGTAACCACAACTTCTACAGACATTTCAAACAATTAAAGGTGATTGTTAGATTTTCTTGAATCAGGTCTCCGAACCATTTCTTAGTTAGCATTTATATATTTTTTAGTTAGCATTGATATTTTCCTCAAATTCTAGACCTTTTTGAAGAGATGGGCAGGAATATAGTTACTATAAATAGGTCTCTGGTTCGGTAGAAATCAACCTCTTTTGTTCTTACATTTAGTATATCTAATTTTTTATAATCAATTTTGTTTTATCGGTTTTTCAATATTAAACAACAGAGTGTTATTTAGATGACTAGCGTATTTGGTAATAAAGATATGACGTTTAAATGCTGAATCTAGAGAATCGGTCACAAATTCGGCTATTGAAAAATTGTTATAACTGGTCCAGGCTTTAATCTTTTGAAATATAGTACTAGGAAGTTGTACTGTGTGTCTAGCACCGCTACTCATTAACAATATCATACATGTGTATACAAATCCCGTAAAAATGTGTACAGTAATTATTGCTGCGACCTGTTAAGCAGGTCGCTAATATGAATATTGTCCACACTGACAACCCTCTTTTCGACATCTACCAAAGGCTTGATCAGGAAAAGAAGTTCTATGGAAGTTGGCTGGGTCACCGCATTTTTTACAATTCATTACTAATACTTTGCAGAACTCGCATAATAATAGGATGGAATGTGGATATGTTATATCCCTAGTTGTTCATGCGCATTGCTCTTATGCGACGCCAATTAATGACGAATACTAGTATTAAAAATGTACTATATTTGCTAATAAGTGCTGTAGGAATCATCCAAGGAGTAATAGTTCCTTGAGTAAATTATCCAATCCCGTTCTTAATTATTTTGTATAGATTTGGATACTTAGCAAGTTAGATTTTGCTTTTTTTGTATATTAACGTAAATACATAGAATATTCTATGTACACTTTAATCATGATATGGGTGATTTAAAACAATTTACTCGCATCCGGTATATCCTATCGTTACTAATACAGATATCTGGTTCAGCGGGATCAAGTCCCCCAAAGTATAATTGGATGGTAAAATCATTTGGATAACGTAAGAGTATTTTCAAGTATGTTTGTAAATAATTTGTCATCATAGTTATTTTTTATCTTTTAGTTTATTAACCTGTTTTTCTCTTCTTTGTTCTTTTGAAGATGGGGGATTAGGAAATTTATTTAACCAATGATTAGTCATTCTTTCGGTATTTTTAACGGACTCTTTATACAGGTCAGTCATTCTTTCGGTATTTTCTGCCAATTCTTTATACAATTCTGTCATTTTTTCTGAGCGTTTGATGTACTCTTTGTATATTTCAGTCATGGATGTAATATATGCAATATATTCATTATACATTTCACCCCAAGCCATAGGTGAATATTGTTGCCACCAATCCATAATCGATCTGACCTGATTAGGATTATTCATGATTCGCTCTTCATTGTTGTTGTTGTTTTTTCCCTTTCCTTGATTTTCCATAATAATCACAGATACTCAATGTTAAGGGCTCTAATATTTTACAGTTATTGGTTTGATTTGTACTTTAACCAGGTTGGATGGGATTTCATAATAAAGTTTTGATAAAGAAGGATTGTCCAATAATTGAATATTTCTTATTGTGGTCTATAAATTTGTCTATAATGAATCATAAATATATAACTAAATTATATAGTTTAGTTTAGGATTATCTAGATTTTGAAATAGATTTGAAAATATAGATTGTTTATTCGTAATAATAGATTGACCAAATTTACTATTTTAATACAGAAAGCACTTGAAGGAGGATACAGCGATCAATCTCTTGAAATACCCGCGGCAATTAGTCAGGGTGAAATACTTTAGGAACTTAAAACAAACAGGAAAGAATCAATGGTATTGGCATTGGAATCAATTAAAGATTTAAAAAAGATCCAATACTTGAAGAATTAGAAATCAATATTCAAAATGAGTTTGAGAAATCACTCATGGAATACCGTAGTTAAAATTCTTACTAAACCTAATGATATTACTAATGAATGTACATGAACAGCTGTTAGCCTCTTTTTATCTATTGCCTATTATAGTAGAACCCTACAACTTTAACAAATTATTATCTTATTTTAATAAAGCTTTTGGCGAGATATCGACGCTCGCCTATTTTTACACAATCCATCTATCCACTGTAGATCCACCACATAACTAGACATTGATTGATTTCTTAGATATTGCCCATAATGGTTTACAGTATGCGCATTTCAAATTGTACTTTCCTTACAAAAAATGACAAATTTTTCATAAAATTACTTTATGCGGTTAATGTGAACGGAGATTAAGTCGCTTAAAAGTTATTTGATAAGTCCGTAGAAGCGTTTTACAAATTTAAAAAAGGTCTTTTCAATCACTATCAAATAAAGATGTAACATTTTCACTTTGTAAACTGCTGTTTTGTGAATTAGGTGTAGGAAATGCCAAATCATAGTCACTTATGTTAATTGCATTAGGCGGGCTATATACATTATAAGGAACATATAAAAGTCCTACCATTAAACTATATAAAACTAAAATTGTAATAAAGGATTTTGCAAAATATTTCATAACTTGTCTATTTGGCCAAAGTTAATTAATCTATTGATATCGATAGTTCCCAATATGATACGACATAGCTCAAATTTAGTAATCATCTCCACAAATTTTGGATATATTTATGTATAGACCCTATTATCCAAACAAACCGGGTTGGTCAGCAGTTTTTTCACCACCATAAGGTACACAGTATCAATGCAATCCATCAAAATTGGATTCTCAAAGAGTTGACAAATATGTCATGTATTATTCTGATCTATTGAAGGATAATGAAAGTCAGTCAAAATAAATGAAGTCACTAACAAAAGTAACAAAAAATTAGTTATTTGATTCATTGTCTTATTAGGTCTTAATTTTTTTGTTTTGGCTATCTTGATAGATCCGTTTTTGGATTTGATTAAAGTGTTTTCCCGCAGGATGAGGTAATAGATACGGTAACAGCGAGAGATAGCACAGTGGATATGGTGTATAGTCTCGGTAATGATTACTTGTATGTAGTAATCTGAGGTTCTAGTGCAAACTCAGTTTTGATTATTGCTCCTGTCCACTCATCATTTGAAGGTATCACATGTTCCGGTAACAATATCAACATCCAGATTCAATAAAATACAGGAAAAAATAATGTAGGAGGATAGTTAGATAATGGAAATATGTACACCGACTCTCTAATCTTCCAAGGACATTCTACAAGTCAGGAAGGTAAAGTTGTCTCTTAAGAATGTCCATAAAATAGGATACGGTAATCGTTGAATTTAGCAAAGGGTTTTCCCTTTTGTTTATTATAATGCAAACTATTTGATGAAAAATTTCAGTATTGTGTTTTGTATATAGATACCATAAATAGGTATCTGTATTATTTCGCTTCATCTAAGAACTGCGTGATCTTCGTTATATCGCTATCATCTGGCGTTTATACTTTTGAATCCGCTTCCATTTCTTAGCAAGAATTCCATTGCTAAAAGTCAAGGATGGTGATATAGTAATATCTAGAAGTAAAATTAATAGTCATTGTTAAATGGCCAGCTAAAAGTAATGATTTGTGAATTGTAAGAACATACGCGATTTTGTTTTGAACCCTTTTCTCGTTTATGTACCAGAATCTGGACAATAAGGGACGACGAATCTAATCAGCGTTCCTTAGGTCATTCAATAAATATATGGTAGAAAAGAAAAGAATTAAAACGATAAGATCCAGATAATACAGACAAAGAATGTCTTTTGCAGGTGAACTAAAGAATGACTCGATAGACATATGGAATAATATACTTGACCATGTATTTATTCAGGAAATCTCAAACGATACTTTACCAAAAGAAAAGTTTATTGTCTATTTACTTCAAGACAGGATTTTCCTAAAAGAATTCTGTATTTTATTAGATAAAGGTATGAGGATGACTCCAGATAAGAATATAAAAAAATGGTTCATGGAATTAATACAAGATATTACAAAAATAGAAATGAAAATGCAAGATGAACTATTAGAATTATTAAGATACACAGATTATGATACAACTGTAGCATCTTTGCCTAACGTAACAACACTTGATTATATTTACGATACAAGGAAGTTGTCTACGGAGCCAATTAAGTTATACGAATTAATTTCATTCATTGCTCCTTGTCCCTGGACATATTATGAAATAGCCAACAAAATCAGTAAAGAAAATAGAATAAAAGATATTATCACAAAAAGGTGGATTGAATTCTATTGTTCAGATGAATCCAAACAACAAGTTGAGCATATCACTCATATGTTAAACGATATATCAAAGGATTTGACCCAGAATGAAAAGTCTGTTATGAAAGGATATTTCAAAATGGCTTGTAGGAATGAATTGGATTTCTGGAATATGGCTCACAACACAAAACTAACTAGGATTTCTTAATTGATAAGATGTACTAGCACTTGTTTATGGATAAAGTAGATAATGAATAGATTTAAGGTAAATAGACCTGTTTGTGATAATATAATTCTCCTGTTGGATAACCCACAATAGAAAGATAATTCCCAGAGTGGCCTTAAATTTAGTAATTATGCTATAAGCCTTATTTGTAGATCTTAAAGCTACCAAAACAAAAACAGAATTTGCATATAGTTATTATAACATTTCAGCCGTTGAGAGAATTTTCTTATGGCAGTAGAGCTCAAGTACTATTTATTTTCTCATTAAAAACGCATTTTTTGTTGATTGTATTGGCTTAGTTGATGAAGTTCAATTAATATTCGCTATGAAATTATATTTTTATTTTAGTCGATAAACATAAACAGTTACCGGGATTTGACCTGAAGGTATGAGAATTCACATATTAAAAATATGATGGAGATAATAAAAAGTGATTATCAGGTCTTATGCATAAAATAACTTGATAGTCGCCCTATTAATCTGTTTTATAGTGGGTAAGAATGTAAAAAACGATAATTAAAATACACCGCCATTTGCCAAGAATAGAATAAATTCACATAAAGCCATTCTAAGTAGAGG
>WHSX01000092.1 GCA_009379865.1 Candidatus Nitrosocosmicus sp. | reverse complement strand
ATTTCAATCAAATAATGTCAACACGCCCGGTGAAGGCAATTTGAATCAACAGCAACAGCAACAGCAACAACCAGTTCAACAGCAACAGCAACAACCAGTTCAACAACAACAGCAACAGCCTTTGCAATCATCAACAGGCGAAACATTTCAATCAAATAATGTCAACACGCCCGGTGAAGGCAATTTGAATCAACAGCAAACAGGAGCAATAGGAGATAATACTCAGCTATTTACTACGGATCAGCAGCAACAGCAACAGCAACCAACACAACAAATCACACAAAACCAACTTCAAATACCACAACATGGCCCCATCGATAGTTTTAAAGCAAATGGTAAAATCAATTCATTCATTGTAACGGCATTAAGTCCCTGGAATGCAACTGGAGATTGGAATATGGTAGTAGAAAATGGCGAAATGAAGAATTTTGTCACCAACATGGCATGGTTTAATGGTACTTCTGGTCATACGCATGATTTTTTGAATTTTGACTCAAGCGGTGATATAGAACTGCCTCCTGATAACATATTAACAATAAATGGAGATATGGACGTAGCTTCTAATGGAGTCATTACTTGGGATGGCGTTGAATCAACAATCAATCTTGGAGGTGGAGGCAAGACTATAACTATATCAGTAGATCATGAAGATACCGATCACCATTTTGCTGGACAACCAATTATCGGAACGGTTACTTCAT
This sequence comes from Candidatus Nitrosocosmicus sp., assembly GCA_009379865.1. GTDB lineage: Archaea > Thermoproteota > Nitrososphaeria > Nitrososphaerales > Nitrososphaeraceae > Nitrosocosmicus. The sequence continues at coordinate 9,906 of WHSX01000092.1, read as the reverse complement.
TGACTCCCTGCTCAGACACCCCTGGAGCTAGTATGGAAATATTACCCACATGTAATTAGAACACACAAAAATAACAGCACAAAAATAAAGGCAATAGGTAGAAATCCATCTAAAAACATTTCTTTTTTTTTGAATCAGAATCTTTGAAAATTAATATCAAATTAGATTTGGCTGAAATTGGAAGAACCAAACTAGATTGAAGAGATAAAATTTTTAAAAGATATGCAAAAAGTTATGCAATACTTCACTCATGAACTGAGAACACTTCTTCAACAGTATTATAACACTCCAGAGTAACTAATCAAAAAATTTTGTATCTAGTTAATTAAAATAATAAATAGTCTTGATTGAATGATTGATAATGGCGATAGTTTGAAAATATGTAGGTCATAATCAGGATCATGAAAAAATCCAACTATCCTGGATTATCCACCTAAGGATCATAAAGAGGTACTCTTGTTCTAGTTTGTCTAGTTAATTTTGATTGATATTCAATGAGATCACTGATTATTGATAGAAGCAGGACGTTCCTTTAATGACATCAATATAAGGTGTCATTCTAGCCATCTTGACAACAATCTCCGCATTCACATAGTTGTTCCCCGTAATTTTCGCATGTATCATTTAATTCCATATAGTCTATTGTAAGCAACCTCTATATATTACTTACTGATTTCGGCTTTTACTAATTAAAAATCGACTAATACGTATTAATATAGCGCAAATCAGATTTTTGCTAAAAAAAATGCCGTTTTTGTTCTAAATTGTGAAATCACGTTCATCAAAAAAATACCTATATTTGTTTGGATAATTATTAAAAAAATCTCTAATTATTTGTATTTTATTCATTAAAATACTTCAAAAGATTAACAAATATCATGATAATCATTGTTTTTTTATATTACTTTATCCAATCAATAGTTGTGTATTAGAATGGAAGCGGCAAACCACGACTGGACAAATCAATTCAATTCTATGTCGGTATGTACTTTCCCTGATTGCAGGAACGAGTCAAGATGTTTATGTTCAAAGTGTCTAACCCTTTATTGCAACTTACACTTACAAATTCATTTGGCTAATTGCAATAGCATAGGAGACCCTTCTGGAAACACCGAGAGTATTAGACATCATCAAATTATTAACGAAGTATTATATGATCCAAGGAGCACATGCCTAATTTGATAATGAAAATAGAGATTTTTGGATACTAAATAAATTACTAATTTCTTTTGTTTTTTTTTGTTTGAAAGTATTGCAGAAATTAGCTTGCTGTTAAGATTCGACGGATTATGTTAGACTTGAAGACATCATGACAGCATTATGGACGTGTATGCTGGAAATCCCATGCTTGCATCAATTTGATAACAATATTGTATAGCAGATAATTAATAACATGTTGAAACAGTCGGTTACAAGAGGATTAGGGAAAGGCAGAAATTTGAATCTAGAATTACTACCTATTTTTTATTGCTTCGATCTGTCCATTATTAGCTTTTACAACTACTTTTTTAAAATCAGAATCGCCCCCATCGGGAGATACAAAGATTGATGCAAATGGTCCCATATTTCCTAAAGGTTGAATTTGATCATCATCAAACTGGACAGTAACGTTATTGATAGAATTGAAATTATTGTTACTTAATTTTACGCTTATTGTCTCGACAGGGCCTCCCCTTTGGATTATTTCGATATTCAACCCTGCGGTTGAAAAATATACGAACAAGACAACTGCTGCAACCACTGCAAAACCAACAAAGATTATTCTGCGAATTAATTTGAAGAAATTTCGCTTTTTGCCTGATCTACCATTTTCAGGCGATCTACCATTTTCAGGCGAACTTCCATCATCCCAACGCCCCATATCTTATTGATAGATATTATTCACGCAATTAAGTGTTCTATACCAAAATGATTAGATACCAACAAACATTTTTTTCTTGATCCGGTAATAGGGTTTTACCTTTTCCACGATGATATCATCTATTCCTTTATTAATCAAGTGGATTGTAGCAAAGCAGCAAAACTTTATTTCTAACTCACTAAACAATAGGTCAATTTGCAATACATCTGAGTACAGGATTCGTATTAATGTACATGTTTTATTAAAACTTGTACATTCATTCATTTTTTGACTTTATTCGTTTAGAGAATCTCTTGATCCAAACTCATTCTTAAATCCATATAGACTGGCCAGTCTTTTCACATCATTGTTGGTTATTTTACAAGACTGGTGGGCAAGCTTTAGACAATAAGGATATCCCTTGATACTGTGATAACACAAGCCATCAATCAAATATTGAATTTCAGATTGGGTAATATCTGCCCTATTAATAATTTCAATCTTTATAAGGGGAACATAGGCAGTTAGCCTTGTATATATCTCAACCACATCTAAATTATCAGAGATAAAGTTATTTTTGTTTGCAAGACTATATCCGGTCTTGTACCCCAATTTATTATAATAATAAATATCAGCTGCTCGTGATCCATAGTCCTTGAACTGGTTCTTTGATGTAGAATTTTTTGAAATAAACAAAACATCACTCTCTTCATAACTATCAAAGAGGCCTTGAACGTTTTCTCTATAAGATACATTTTTGTTATGAACTAAATTAGATATTATGGATCCATCGATACAAACATAATCTGGTTTTTGATCCAAAACAGATTTGGTTAGATCGATTTCCATTTTCATAGCTTTAGCACTCAGAGAATCACCAGTAATGTTAGAAATCCCATAATCCCATTTTGATCCCAACAAGTGATTATGCGAGCTTACTGCAGCGCTATCAATAACAAACAGATCGATTCCTTGAAAGGATTTCTTATTCCAGCTACTATCAACACCCACACTATAGGACGGTTTTTTTATAGGTTCATAATCCACCCACTTAGTAGATGCAATCTTTAAAATATCGTCAAATTCATCTCCATGTATAGATGAAAGCTTTTTCTCCTTATTTTTGATAGCATCCAGATAAAGATCGGTCAGCATATTTTACCCAACTCAAGCATTGAATTTATTTATTATTCATATCGAACTAAGCATAAATCACAAGGTTAAGAAAATTTAGCGTTTTAGCACAAGGCGTCATAATTTAACTATGGAGAAGGATCTAAGGGATTCTGGATTTTCGACTAACAAAAGGTCATCTTCCGAAATGTCAAGATCTAAGAGTTTCTTACGCATCAATCTTCGTAATATCTTCCCTGACCGATTCTTTGGTAGTTCATTAACAAAATAGATGGCTTTAGGAAGTAGAAATTTACCAATCCTGTCTGTCAGGAGTTTTTCAAGATCCTTTTTTATCAAAGAGTTTGTCTGGTTTGTCATATCAGCATTATTCAAAACACAGAATATACATACTGATTCACCGGTTAACTCGTCTGGAATGCCAACAGCAGCTGACTCAACGATTCCGGAATAGCTTGTTAACACTTCTTCAATTTCACTAGGATCAATCCTGTGCCCAGAAATTTTCATGACATCATCTATTCTGCCAGAGATATACCACATGTTTTGTGAATCAGTACGAACCTTATCACCATGATTCCAAATATTAGGAAATTTTGACCAATATGTGTGCAGGTATCTTTCCTCATCATTTAGTATGCCTCTGGTCATACCAGGCCACGGATTCCTAATTACGAGATATCCGTCATCAACAGATTTACCTCGGTCATCGAAGATATCAACATCCAATCCCGGTACAGGTACACCTACAGATGTAGGCACATTATCCAAAAATGGAAGCATGCTTAGAATCGCTCCTCCAACCTCAGTGCCACCTGACAAATTTATGACAGGACAACGATTGTTCCCTACTTTTGAAAAATACCAATCCCATGCTTCCTTATTCAATCGCTCGCCGGTGGAAACCAGTAGCCTAAGAGAAGAAAAGTGAAACTTTGAAAAATCAATCTTGTTTCTCATGAATTGTCTTATTGCCGTTGGAGCAGCTCCAAATATTGTAACATGTAGATCATCAACTTGCTTTGCCCAATAATCCATATATGGAAAGTCCAATGTATCTTCAAAAATGACGGCAGTTGATCCTATTATAGGAGATCCATAAACTATCCATGTTTGACCAGTAATCCAACCTATATCAGCATACCAAAGAATAGTATCAGTAGATTTGAGATCTATCAAATATGATGATTGATGAGCAGAAAAAATAGAAAATCCACCGTGTGTCTGAATTGTCCCCTTTGGTTTTCCAGTCGTTCCTGAAGTGTACAAAATGAACAAAGGATCACTAGATTCCATCAGCTCTGATTCGAATTTTCTGTTTGAATCATGTTTTCTAAATGCCTCATCATAAATTCGTTTAAAGGAAAAAACCCTATCATTAGGAGGATTATCAGACACAGCTTCCTCAGCTTCCGACACAATTATTTTTTTTACAAAAGTATTGGATAACACTTCTTCCCAATGTGTTCTTAAGTTAATTACTCTGCCCCTCCTTTGAAAAAAATCACAAGTAATTAAATATGAAGAATTAGAATCAACAAGTCTCTGTTCAAGTGCTGTCTTACCAAAACCGGAAAAAATGGGTACATGAATCGCTCCCAATTTTGAGATCGCATAAAGCGCTACAAATGATTCCATCCTCATAGGAAAATAAATTCCTACCACGTCACCCTTTTTAACTCCGATGTCTCTTAAGGCACTTGCAAATACATTTACCCTTATTTCCAATTCCTTAAAACTGAGATTCTTCTTTATCCCATCCTGGTTTACAAAGATAAACGCAGTCTTATTTGGGTGTTTATTGATATTACTTTGAATAACATTATCGATAATGTTACATTTCCCTCCGACAAACCATTCGCACCAAGGTAGTCCCTTTTGTACATCAACTACTTTATTGAACGGTTTTCTCCATTTAATTCCAAGATCCTCATTTACGGCCTTCCAATACCATTCAACATTTTCTATAGCTTTCAGCAACAAATCCTCCAATGTATCAATATTATTTTTCTCCATAAATCGAATTAAATTATTATCCTTTGTCAACTCCGATTTAGATGAATTGATTGAATAGTAAGGTACCTTTAGTTTTTTGACCATCTATGTTTTAATCGTTTAGAATGCTTTCCAGATATATTAGTCTATTTTATCGTAAATTTAATTGTCTTTGATATAAGGAATAAAATTAATTGAGGGGATATTGAAAGTTGAACTCATTTTCCCTCACTTGTGTATCGCTACCTCTATTCAGAGTATAAAAATAGGTCCCATTTACGTCGTATGCCTGTGAGGTAGTAGAATTTGAATTATCTGCAATTGCAGCTACCATATTTCCTTGAGAATCAAAAAGTGAATTTGCATCTTCGGTCAATGATTCTGTGTCACGAATAACGATGCTTTGATTTCCGATTATTGGATACACTGATTCGAGAGAATCTACAAATCCCTCTGTTCTGGATCCTACATCTCCAGAAGCTATCCTTACATTGTCAAGGTAAACATTATAGGTAACAGTTTCAAGGATTGCTGACCCCCTATTTGGATTATATACTTTGAAAACAGTTTCCAATCTAGAATCGTTGTTTACGGGTATTACTTTCACCGAATTGACCGATAAAGATAAATTTTGGCTATTGAGTTGCTGAGGGGTTAGTCCCGTCGTTTCTGGCGAATCTGAGGGTGAAGGCTGAGGCTGAATTGACTGGGTGGGTACGTCATTCGTACCATTTACTAATGACTCAGGGTTATCGTTTGACTCTGAATTTTGAGACAAAAACCCTATGTTAAACAAATAAAAAACTACGCCAATAATTATTATCCCTATCCCAACTGCATATAAAACCCTCGTATTCATAAATATGAGAATTTATGATTTGAGCCTATAAAATGGTTTAGAAAAAATTTTAAGAATGAAACCATGTAATGTTGTAAACTATACCAAATGAGGTCTTTAACAAATGAAAAAGGGAAATGGGATGCGGAAAATTATCATAAAGTTTCTACCATACAAGAAACCTGGGCCATAGAACTATTATCTAAAAGAAGGTGGAGGGGAAATGAGGTATTAATAGACGCAGGCTGTGGAAGTGGCAGGGTTACCAAAATCATCTCAAATATTTTGAAAGAAGGTAAAATCTACGCTATCGATCTGGATCAAAACATGATCGAAAAGGCAAGGATAAATCTAAAGGATCAAGAAAATGTGATTTTTGTCAATTCAGACTTATCTACTGTCGAATTACCAGAACCGGTAGATATTATCTTTTCTAATGCAGTAATACATTGGATCAAAGATCATTACAGACTATTCCGTAACTTTTGGAAACTACTAAAGCAATCCGGAGAAATCTTAATTCAATGTGGTGGTAAAGGAAATCTAGGAACAGTCAAGCCCATATTAGATTTGACAAGAGAAAGTAGTAAATTCAAAGGCTATTTTCATGATTGGGAAGATCCATGGAATTTTGCTTCAGCTGAAGAGACGCTTTCAATAATGGAAAGGGCGGGGTTTAAGAAGACTGAAACGGGTCTAACTAAAAAAATAGCAAAATTTTCGAATTTTGAAGAATATAGACTATTTATGAAAACAGTGGTAATGAAACCATATTTATCGTATCTGCCCTCTGATTATGACGATAAGATCATAGATTCTTTTATGGATTGTTTCTTTAAACATCAAAAGGAGGATATTAAAGGATTTTCGGAAGTTAATACCGACTATAGTATAGATTACACAAGACTAAACATTCACGCCATCAAGTAAATAGGCGTAGAAATATAATCAAATGGTGTATGTGTTGTTGTAGGCATCAGAGAATAGGATGAACACAGATTATTTGGAGAAAGAAATACAAATATCAAATTAAATCCAATTAATGAGTTAGATTCTAAAATAGATAGATAAATGAGAAATAATCAAATGGTAACTGGATTGTCATTTTGCAAATAGCTTCTAATAGGTGAAATTATCTTGTCTAGGTATCTCGAAGTTGCCGCCTTTAAATCCATTGGATGAATCTTGTCTTGTTCGTAATCATTTTTAACCTCATTGTACGAGAAGTATGACATGTTACCTCCATATTTTTGGGGGCGCTCCAATACAAATTCATTGAACTGATGGAATATTACATAGTTAATAATTTCTAAGACAGGGTTGTTCGCCGAGATCTTCGTAGGACAATAAGCTTTTCTTATTTTTTTAGAAATCTCATCTGGAGTATCATGAATTAGTATACTACTAGATGGATTACTCTTGCTCATTTTGCTAAAGATTTTAGGATCATCATCAAATGTCCCATCATCAGATTCTGTAGTGGTGGTAGCCGTAGCAGTAGCACTATTAGAAACAGGCTCAGATAGACCAGGTAACAAATGATGATGAACGGAAATGGGAACTTTCCAGCCGAGTTTTGGAAATACCTCTCTCACCAACATATGGATCTTACGTTGATCGGTTCCGGCGTGAACAATATCTAAATCTAAGGCTTTGATATCCACAGATTGCATAGAAGGATAGAGAAGTTGGGAAAAATCAAGCGAGTCTTTCTCTGTTCTCCCCATAATTGTTAATGATCTTAATGTTCTAGCAAGAGTAATTTGCTTTGAGAAAAGTACAAAATTTTTCCAATAATCATCAGTTTCCTCATAAAGCTTTGTACCATGAATAATGTTAACGCCAGGGCAAAAAAATTTGAATGCTTTTTCGTAATAATCTGAAATTTTTGAAATTAATTCCCAATCACTATTTAGTTTGTTATTAATATAAGTATGCCAATCAGCTAGAAACACATTAGCTTGGACGCCGGCCTTCAGAAAATCATTTATCTTAAAACCTGTAACTATAAGACTGCCTAAATGTAATCTTCCGGAAATTTCCAATCCTATATAATGTCTAGGCGTTGTTTTGGTTTGAAATAATGTAGCGAGTTCATTTGATGCTATTATTTCTTCTGTTGGAGGCCTCTCAATTAATCGGATCTTCTCTTCAACGTCCATTATAAAATTTTAGTATAGAGATTATTATAAATTGTTTAATTCAACATGCTCTATTGAACGATCTAATAAGGTTATGAGTAAAAAAGTTGAACTAATCTTTTAGCTTGTTAACTTTTATGCTGTTGAGCTTTCTGGGAAAAACATAAGTATCAGATTCTGGCGTAGATAAAGTTGAATCAGAAACTGTAGGTAAAGTATTTTTTCTGCTACTTTCAATTGCAAACAATGGCTCGCAATTTACCTTAATGAATTTTTTCCTGCTACGATATTTCTTATCCATTTTAAAATAAAGATAATATTCAAGTACTCCTTCACGAACCCCGGTAGGACATACCAATAAATTGTTAAAATTTTGTTTATTTATCAATGCCTTTACGATAAAACTACCGGTTGTAATTGTTTTAGCCCTTTCAGGGTCAACGAATTTTAGTTTTGACAATTCTTCAATAGATAGTCCTCTAAAAATAGTGTTTGCAAGGGATATCATTCTTTTATCAAGTACTGCGCGGCTATGATAGACTGATGGGGCTAAATCTATCATATGTGACATAAACTTGTAAATTGCTCTAATTGTTCCTCCTATCGCAACCATTTTTGTATCAGGAGATCTTTCCAAACTCAATTGATCATTTGATGGGATATTTTCAATCAGTGATTTTTCCAACCTTTCATACCTAATATCAGACCAGGGTTTGCTCTCCTCTACAACTCTATCATAATTTAAGAATTCTTCAGACAGTCTCAAAACACCCATATCCAAACAGATCGTTTTTAATATTCTAAATTCTTGAACATACATCAATTCAAGGCTACCACCACCAAGATCAAAGAACAAGCCATTAGGGATATGCATATAGGATTGAGCGCCCAAATATGAAAAAAATCCTTCTTCTGGTCCAGATAAAATATTAAATAGAAAGCCAGTATTGTCTTCGAGGGTACCCACTACGAATTTCTGGTTAGTTGCTTCCCTTACTGCACTAGTAGCTATTGGAATAACTACATCTATGTTCTTTTCTTTCAAATCTTTTTTAAAATTATCTAGTGCTTTGATTGTTCGATTAACATTTCTATCAGATATTATGTTGTCATTTCTATTTAATTCTGAACCGATTTGAACATAATCCTGTTTCTGATATTGTTTTCTGTAATGTCCATTTTTGTAAATATCATAAGTAGAAATTTTTATGGAATTATAACCAAGATCTATTATAGCAAGACTTTCCTTTTTCCTAGACTCTATTGACTCAGCATACAACTATAACAAAAACTACAAAAAAGTAGTTTATTTAATTTTTTGTTTATAGGTTTTTGCAAAAAAGCCCTAGCGGAAAATAAGAAAATATGGAGAGAAAGGAAGGTTAGATTATCTTATCATCGGTACTGAGAAAGCGTAACCTTTTCTCCAGGTTTCATATCTCTTTGAGTTTTTATCTTCTTAACTGCATCTTCGAAATGTTTCATTGTGACATGTGCCTCAGTCGCGTGTTTTGTGGCCTCCTCGGGAGTACTATATTTTTGAAGATACTCATGCAACACGAGTGAAATCGCAGTATTTGCCACTGCGGACATATCAGCTCCGCTAAATCCATCAGTTAGTTCGGAAATTCTCTGTAAATTGACATCACCTGTTAATGGTTTTTCCTTTGCATATATTTCCAAGATCTTTAACCTTGTACTTATGTCTGGCTTTGGAACAAAAACAATCTTGTCAAATCTCCCAGGTCTTAGCAGTGCGCTGTCAATCATGTCTAAACGGTTAGTTGCGCCTATTATAACTACGCCATTTAGCTCTTGAATTCCATCCATTTCCGTTAGTAGCTGAGAAACCATTCGTTCAGTGCCAGCATTAACGCCTTCCATTCCTCTGATAGGAGCAATGGAATCTATTTCATCAAAGAAAACAACACATGGTGCAGCTTGTCTTGCACGTCGGA
>WHSX01000091.1:252-10756 GCA_009379865.1 Candidatus Nitrosocosmicus sp. | reverse complement strand
GGTTTAACACAGTTTTTTGCAATTCAAATTTCTTGACAGGTAAATTGCCGCGGTTCTCACAGGAACATAATATGTGGATTTTTTGCTATGGGAACGACCTATTGAGTCGAGATGTTATCTATGGAGTTACTCAGAGTAACTCTATTATTTAGAATCTTCTTAACACCTTTGGTTTCAGTAATTCTGGATGCTCTTTTAAATATCCAATTTTCTGTAAAATATCTGGTTTGTCTTTAGGGAGTGTACCACCGAGGGAGTATACGTTAGAAGCATGATTTGCCCTAAAAATCACTTCACGAGTCACACTTATACCATTAATCAAACGGTTCAATTCATCCAATACATCTAGATCGTCAAGGGGAATGAATGGTTCCTTGAACTTTGTATAAAACTCCTGCTCGATGTCAGGTTCCATATAAAGGGTTAATGCACCTATATAATTCGGTTCTATCTCGTTTATTATTTTTGATGTATCTTCTGCATGCACCTTGGAATAATTCTTTCCTCCTAAACCCAGTATTATCATACATGATAGAATGAATCCAGTATCTTTTGCCTTTTTACAACTATCTACTATCATCTTAGACGTTGCACCTTTTGTCACTTTTTTAAGAACTGTATTATTGCCGCTCTCTATGCCTAGATAAACCATATCTAAACCTGCTTTTTTTAAGGATTCCAACTCATTATGTGATTTTTCCAATAAATTTTTGGGCATCGAGTAACTTGATATCCTTTCTAAATTGTTGAATTTTTTTCGTACCTTCGAGAGAATATGGACCAATTTGGTTGTTTCCAAGTTTAGCGCATCACCGTCTGCCAAAAAGATCCGCTTGGTATCTGGATAATATTTAGCCATCAAATCAATTTCTCTGTCAATTTCGTCAATAGATCGTTCTGAATACTCCTTTGTTCTGTACATATTACAAAATGAGCATTTGTTGAATGAACATCCCAATGTAACTTGAAAAATCAAAGACTGGGATTCAGATGGTGGACGATATAAAGGATAATCATAAACTAGCTCCATTATGTAGGATGTGGTGAACCACAATAAATAACTTGTTCGATCTAATATTTAGACCAATTTTTTTATTTCAAATTTCAGAAAGCACATACCACAGTTCTGGTTATCTTTATCGAAACCAGATTCTAGCCCAATATAATAAATTTATCTTGTAAAGGAGTGTTAATTAGAATCTGTCCAATTTCTGTATCATGAGATTTGAGCACACTATCACTGATTCATAAATCATCAGTGCTTTAAGATCGAAATAATACAATTCTATATGTTACAAAATATTTTAAAATCAAAAAAGGAAGTTACAAAAAGAGTTAAGGATAAATTGCTATTTTTGTCCCTTGAACAAATTCATTAACATTTCCAATGGATTGCTGCTATTACCGCTAGTTGTAGCATTGTCTGCTGCTTGACCAGTTTCATTTGCTGCACCGCTTAAGCTCTCTGTTGCATTTTCGCCTGCTTGACCAGTTTCATTTGCTGCACCGCTTAAGCTCTCTGTTGTATTACTACCAGCCTCACCTAAGGTCTCTGATGCATTACCTGCTGCTTCACCAGTTTCATCTAATGCTCCTCCTATACTATTACCAATTTGTTCACCTAAAGATTGAGCATTTACAGATTGTGTGAAATAATTTCCACCACTACCGGCTATTAAAGAGATAATTCCTGCAAAAACGAACATCCCTATTGCATATTTAATAAAATTCATTACAAATTATTAGTATGGGGTTGTTTTTAAGATTTACACATAATATTTTTATATAAAATTTATCAATTCATAAATTATATCTCAATCATATCGAAATTTTTTCTACATTTTTGATATTAACTTGCAATTATTGAAAATAATACGTTGATAAATTAATTTTGAAAAAAAGTTAATGTGGTTTGATCTCTACGGGAGCAAAGAATTGGATCACTATGCTAAGTATATAAAGTCCAACAAGAAATATTCCGGTACGGATGCCAATGTATCTTTTAAACATCGGAATCAATGCCACAACTGTGATTGAGGTAGCTAACATCATCTGAAACCATAACATCTCGCTGTTAGGGATGGTAGTGAAGAACCCACCATGATACATAGCAGCTATGATTGCCACACCTAGTAGGAGAGAATTATTTAGTATTTTTGACCCAAGAACATTTGCAATAGCGATTGCGGCACCAGCAGCACCCTTCCTGGCTAATATCATCATAGAAATTTTTTCTGGCATTTCTCCAGCAATAGGACTAATTATGACTGCCAAAACAATTGTGGATACCCCTATATCTTCAGAGAAAGTCTGAAGAGAATCAATAAATGGACCAGCAGCGACCAAAATTCCAATAGTTCCTGCTGCGAAAGCCAAAATGGCTTTTGTCATGTCATTCTTATTAGTTAAAACATGAACTGGAGTAGCAGCTGATTTACCTTCGACGGTCTTAATAACAGCGGATTCATTGATTTTTTGTTCTCTCTTCATTTCTATAAGAGCTATTAATATGTAGGCTACAAACATTCCAACAAAAATGATTCCATCTATATAATTATATCCGTCAAGCAATAGAATTGCACTGATTAAAGCAGAAACCAATAAGAAAACTTTATCAATTTTGAAGGTGCTCACATCAATTCTCTTAAGAGGTGCTTTTGATAACCTCGTAGTGGCAATTAGTAACATTAATGCTAGCCCGAGGGTCATCATCAAAATATTACTTCCAAGCCCTGCACCAATCGCAACTTCATAGAGGCCAGCAGATGCTGCATAGATGACAATTGCTATTTCTGGAAGCGTTGTTGCAACACTTAGCAAGGTTCTACCTACAAACTTTGCTCCGAATCTCGTCGACAGATGCTCTGCACCGTATGATAGGACCCAGCTTGCCAAGATAAGCCCTCCCAGCCAGACCAACATTAGTAGGAAATTCTCAATATTCAAAAACAGTAAAATTTATCTTAAAACAGCATATAAATTTAATATTTGTCTTAGATAATTTGTCGATTAGCAAGTCAAAGTAGTGCAGTAAAATCAAATTAAACAATGTATGTAAGAGCGATATGGATTTTGCAAGCAGCAATATTAATAAATACAATGAAATAAACGACATGGTTTCAGTCAGAAGGAATTCAATCAAGGTCACATTTAAAAAGATGGAACTGAAAGAAATCCAATCCGATAGTTTATTGGAAGTAGCAGAAAATAAAGTCCTACAAGCATTCAAGATTAATCAAAAAGAAATATTTGTTGAAGATGACGGTCTTTTCATAGAAGCCCTAAATGATTTTCCGGGTGTTTATTCTTCATATGTAAGTAAAACAATCGGAAACGTAGGTATCCTTGACCTGCTAGCTAATAAAGTAAACAGAAACGCTAGTTTCAAGTCAATAATTGCATTCCATGATGGTCATAAATTCAAATCTTTTACTGGGGAAATAAAAGGTAAAATCCCCTTTGAACTTACAAACGTGGGTTGGGGTTTCGATCCGATTTTCGTACCGGAAAATTCGGATTTGACATTCGGTCAAATGGATTTGAAAACAAAGAATAAAATATCGCATAGAAGGGCGGCTGTAGATAAATTTCTGAAATGGTATTTAAACCCAAGGCAAAAATGATCAAGTCCTTTACTAAGGGTAAGATTCTATCCATCTCGAAATAAATCGAGTTTTGTTCTGCAAAACAACAATTCTAGATACTATACTTTCATCCATTATAGAGTAATCATCCAGATGGGTTTTTAATCCGTTGGAAAACTCCCTTACTTCATCCATCTCCAACATATTTGATTCCTCCAGTCTATTTGTAGACATTCCAATGTGCATATATGATTTCAATTCAATAAAATGTGGATTTCCTACTTCAATTAATTTGGCAAAATCCTTAAAAAATGTAGGATTATCGTTGAAATTTCGAATTAATGTAAACCGTAAGACTGTGCGGGTGTTAACTTGGGACATAAAACTAAGACTCTGAAGCCATCTCTCCCAAGCATTTCTATGCTTTGGTCCATTTATTTTATAAAACATATTCTTGTTTGACGCGTTAGTGGATAAGTAAATTTGAGTAGGTAATGCATTTTCGTTGGCTAGTCTATATAACATTTCAGGTTCTTGGCCGTTAGTTACCAAAAATATGGACTTTGTGGCCTTCAGTCCTGACAAGTATTTTATCAGCTCAGGTAATTTAGGATACATAGTTGGTTCCCCTGAAAGAGAAACTGCGTAATGTTCCGGGAAAAGAGATTCATCCAATTTAGAGACATTAACTCCTGTTTTCCCATAGTATCCAACGATTAATTTTCGTCGTTCCTCTAAAAGGTTTTGAACAATTATTTCTGGATCATCAACCAAATGGGCGGGCATCTCCATTGTATCGTAAAATTCGGTTGGTCTCCAACAATAAATGCATCGATTCTCACAATTTAGAGCTGTAGGAGTCATTTCCATGCATCTATGAGTAGATATTCCATAAAATTTGTGCTTATAACATGACCCACCATCAGAAAAGGATTTTTTTGTCCAATGGCATAATTCTACGGCTGAATGATTAAATACCCCGTATTTGGCCTTCTTCAATTTTTGCTTGGCAGCAGGTGTAATCTGGATAAGATCAGTATCAGTATTGCTGTGAGAATATATTTCGCCAGAACAGCTCATCCCTTTAATGGATGAATATAGAAATATAAGTTTTGTACGGTAGCAGTGGTAGATAACAAATTTTTGTTAGGCATGCGGAGTTAAAACAATTATATATTAATAATCAATATAAAATTTTGATTCATTTAGTGGCCTTCGTAGTATAGCCTGGTTAGTATAGGCGGCTGTGGAATTCACCTAGTTTCATAAAGAATACGGAAACCGCTTGAGGAGGGTTCAAATCCCTCCGAAGGCCCCTCAGGTCTAATTGCAATTTCTGCTAAAAAATATTACCTTTATAAGTGTAATATTCCCATTGGCAATTTACTACTAAGTAATGAACTAGATTTTTCGATCATAGTTGGCATCCTCGTCGCTCTACCCATATTTGATCATGGTATCAGATTTTTATTAATGCATGAAATAATGGAGCTTATGAAAACAAATCGAAAATAATCCATCTTGTAGGACAGAAATAATACTTGTTAAATCTACAGCACGATTTTCCCCGGTCAATTTGATGTTTAGTTAAAATAGCATCACGATATGTCTATTTTAAGAACAGCAGAGGATATAATTAAAAAGGCTATTTCGGAAAGGAGAATGTATTTGTATTTTCCTGTAAAAATTAATATCTTGAAGTCCCTTAATATTGATATGGATTCAAACAGCACAAATACAGTTGATAACAAAAAACTCGAAGAATTTGTAATTAAGGCAATAGGCGATTTAGGCAGCAGTTTAGGGTCCATGATGATAATATTAGGAGACAAACTTGGTCTTTATAAGGCCCTGAGTCAATTTGGACCTCTGACGTCAGAGGAGTTAGCTCATAATACGAACACGGCAGAACGTTATATTAGAGAATGGCTGGCAAGTCAGGCAGCAGCAGGATATCTAGCTTATGATCCTGAAAATGAAAAATTTAGTTTGTCAGCAGAGAACGCAATGGTCTTGGCAGATGAAAATAGTCCTGCATATCTTCTTGGCGGTTACCAAATTTTGAGATCCATATTTAAGGATGAAGATAAATTTGTAAAAATTTTTCAAACTGGAGAAGGACTGAGATGGGGTGATCACCATCACGATCTTTACGAGGGGACTGCAAAATTTTTCAAGCCTAATTATACGAGCAACCTAGTTCAATCTTGGATCCCCTCTCTTGAGGGAATTGAACAAATACTAAAAAAAGGGGGGAAAGTTGCAGACATAGGTTGTGGGTATGGTATCTCAACGACCATTATGGCACAAGAATATCCCAATTCTCAATTCTTTGGATTTGACAACCACCTACCCTCTATTGAGGCTGCAACTGAGAATGCCAAAAACGCAAAGGTTGACAAAAATATAAAATTTTCCCAAGTTTCTGCTAACGAATCCATTGGTAACGATTACGACTTGGTGACTTTTTTTGATTGTCTCCACGACATGGGAGACCCTCTGGGAGCATTAAAATTTGCTAAACAGTCTTTAAAAATGAACGGATCGTGTATGATAGTAGAACCTATGGCCAATGATAAAATAGAAGATAACCTGAACATGGTAGGAAGGATTTATTACGCAGCCTCATCCATAATTTGTGTCCCCAATTCCCTTGCAGATAAAGGAATTGCCCTTGGAGCACAGGCAGGTGAGAATAGGATCAGAAATTTGGCTCTCGAGGCAGGGTTTACAAAATTCAGACGTGGTACTCAAACACCTTTTAATATCATCTATGAAGCAAAATAGGTCTGGATTCAAACCATATCGAATTTGATTCAATGACTGTTTATCTTCAATAATGTTTCTATCTTATTGGGAAAAAATTGTCGATTCGACAGAAAAATCTTAGTAAAGTCATATATGCACAAAATTCCGGTGAATCCGACCGGGCTAACAACAATATGGAAGTGCAATTATTCAATCATGGACTTAAAATTTTTATATACTATCTTTGAGATACTTTCTAACTCTGACACGTTCCTATCTATATCATTAACAAATCCATCCCTACTTAAATTTTCTTTTTTCAACTCTTTATGATACTTGCGAATCCAATTTTGAATCATATTTTTTGTTACCTCCAAATGAAACTGAATTCCAATAGCATTTTTGAATCTAAATGCTTGGATATATAAGTCCGATTCGGACAAAATTTCGGCTTCACTAGGCAAGGTAAACGTATCACCATGCCAGTGGAACACTCGGATTTTACTCCCTATTATATTATCAAATATACTCGATTGACCTTTACTTGTTATTCTTACTTCGCCCCACCCGATCTCTTTTTTTGGTCCTCTGTAGACTTTCCCTCCGCAACTTGAAGCAATTAGTTGTGAGCCGAGGCAAATTCCAAAAATCGGGATCCCAAGATTGAAAGAAGAATGGATTAATTTTTTTTCTTCAAGTAGATAATCAAGGTTATCATTAACAGACATCGGTCCGCCAAGAATAAAAACCGCGTCGTAGTCTGGTAAGCTTTGAGACTTTATTGTCTTTGTAGTGGCAAGGATTTCTTTGACCTTGAATCCGTCTGAAGACAAATAACTTTTCATGTTACCTAAGGTCTCAATCGAAATATTCTTTATACAAAGAATTTGGTTGGTATGACCCAAATTAACAGATTGTATTCAATACATATTTAAAAACATTATATAACCAAGAGTCCAACTCCTCATGATTAGACAATATGGAATTTAAAGAGATTCTTTTCTTAACCTACAGCTCCATTAAGGAGAGGAAAACAAGGAATGCTCTAACAATCCTAATGATCATAATGGGTTGCGGATTATTAGTTTCTCTTAATAGCCTATCTCAAGGTCTAATATATTTCGTAGAACAAAATTTTAAGAAAATCCTTCCTAACCAAATAGTCATATCGAATACAGATAAAATACAAGGATCAAACATAGATGGGATACGTAACAAATTACAAGTGCTTTTTGACCAAAATATGACCTTAGTTGGAAAAAATATTCCCTTCGATAATAAGGCCATGCAATACTTGAAGGACATACCCGGTGTTCAACTGATAAATCCAGCTTTTCAGGGTGTAGTAATGTTAAATTATCAGAATTATTCCCAAGTAACAAATGTTTTGGCTTTAGACTTTAATAACTTGACTAACATAATACCTGATTTAGACAAAGGATTTGATGGTCCAAATTTAACATCTCAAAATTATGTCATCATCCCTCAGAAATTAAGTGAGAAAATTTTCATGAATTCTTCAGGTCTAATAATCAACAACGCAGTCGAAAACGAAGACAGGGACCAATTTATAGATGATAATCAGGTAACAATAAATAACTTAAAGGCGCTTACTAGCGGCAAATCAAATCTGTCAATCAATAACACTTTTGCAGTCCTAGGAATCATAAATTCCACGGGAAATCCGATCATTGACAATTCTATCTTCATTGACGTACAAAAAGGAAAAGAAATTCTGGAAAAATCAGACGATTATGATTTGTTATTTTTAACATATGACAATATTGACAAAGTAGACAGCATTGTAAAAGATGTCCAAAAGTACTTTAATAATCAGGTAACGACACTTAATTCACTTGAAATTATCAAAAGTTTGACTAAATTCATCGTTGGAATTAGCACATTTATTTCAAGTATTGCCATATTTTCTTTGATAGTAGGGTCCATTGGGATAATTATCACTATTTATACCTCAGTAGTTGAAAGAACCAGGGAAATCGGGATAATAAAGGCATTAGGTGGAACAAATCGAGTCATACTTGGAATGTTTTTAACGGAATCGGTATTTTTAGGTATCATTGGAGCAGTAGTAGGAATTGTTTTTGGGTTTTTAGGTTCACATTTCCTTCTAAGTGGCTTCCTTTACTTTCTTAATCTACCTCTAAATATCTATCCGGTTTTTAATATCATAGAAATATCAAAAATTGGCATTATCGTTATTGTTTTGAGTATTTTTTCTGGTCTGTATCCGGCCTACAAGGGGTCTAAAATATCTCCAGTTCATGCGTTGTCAAAATATTCTTAAGATGTAATGCAAAATATTATCTAGTCGTTAGAACATATAGATTTAGATAAATTTGTTGAAGAAATACCTGCTGGAAAGTGGCATGGTCTATCACTTATAAATGAGGTAATTGGTCTTGGGCAATTTTCAAATATCAAACAATTTAGTTCCCAGTGGAGATCAGCCAAACGCAATTAATAGATTAATAGACGGAATAGAAAAAAATAAAAAAAGACAGATACTCCTTGGAGTAACTGGAAGTGGTAAAACATATACAGTTGCCAATGTAATAGCTAAATACAATAAAAATACTTTGGTTATATCACATAACAAAACATTGTCGGCCCAACTGTACGCTGAGTTTAAAGAATTTTTTCCAAATAACAATGTTGGTTATTTTGTGAGTTTTTATGATTATTACCAACCAGAAAGTTATTTACCTCAAACTGATACCTATATAGAAAAGGATACTGAAATAAATGAAAAAATCGAACAAATGCGTCTCGAATCGACATCAATGTTATTGTCAGGCGACCCAACAATTATCATTGCTACTGTTTCATGTATCTATTCATTAGGTTCGCCCCATGAATGGAGAGAGCAATCTCTCATGCTTAAAAGGGAGATGGAGATGGATAGAAGAAGCATCATCCGGAATTTAATAAAAATAAGATATGAAAGAAATGACATAAATTTGACAAGCGGGTCCTTTAGTACCAGAGGAGATATCATAGATATAATTCCAGGATATTCTGAGGATATAATAAGGATTAATCTTTTCGGACAAAATATTGAAAAAATTACAGTGATCGATAAAATAACGAAAGAGATAAAAAAAGTATTAGATTCAATAATCATTTTTCCAGCCAAACACTATATCGTGGATGAGAATAGTCAGAAAAGGGCACTGGTATCAATAAAGAAAGAATTAGAAGAATGGTATCCCAATTTGCCCTCCGAACTTGAAAGGCAAAGATTAGTGTCTAGGACAAATTATGATCTCGAAATGCTATCAGAATTAGGATATTGTAGCGGAATAGAGAATTATTCAAGACATTTTGATGGTAGAAAGCGGGGTCAACCGGCTTATTGTCTTTTAGATTTTTTTGATAAAGATTTTCTGTTAGTCATAGATGAATCGCACGTGACTTTACCTCAGGTTATGGGAATGTACAAAGGAGATTATTCAAGGAAAAAGACATTAATAGATTACGGGTTTCGATTACCCAGTGCATTTGATAACCGACCTCTAAAGTTTGAGGAGTTTGAAAAATATCTCAATAATGTAATATTTGTATCTGCAACACCCGGAAAATATGAAATAAATAATCATGATAATCTTGTTGAGCAGTTAGTAAGACCTACAGGATTAGTCGATCCTCAAATAGAAATAAAAAAGACCGAAGGCCAGATTCCAGATCTAATCTACCAGATTCGAGAAAGAGTTTCCAAGGAGCAGAGAACATTAGTAACGACATTGACAAAGAAGATGGCCGAAGACATGGCAGACTACCTGTCTAGAAACGGGATAAAGGTAAGATATATCCATTCAGAAATTAGTGGTCTGGAACGAACTGAATTGCTTAGGCAACTTAGGATAGGAGAGTTTGATGTATTGGTTGGTATAAATCTATTAAGAGAAGGACTAGACTTACCTGAAGTTTCACTTGTGGCTATTCTGGACGCTGACAAGGAAGGGTTCTTAAGAAATTATACTAGTCTTATTCAAACCTTTGGAAGGGCTGCTAGGAATATTGATGGGAAGGTAATTTTGTATTCAAATTCGATGACTAAATCCATCGAGGAAGCAGTAATGGAAACTAATAGAAGGCGCAAAAAACAGATCGAATTTAACCTAGAAAATAAAATCGAACCTAAAAGTATCTCA
>WHSX01000091.1:0-242 GCA_009379865.1 Candidatus Nitrosocosmicus sp. | reverse complement strand
TTTGCAGAGGAATTGGAGTTTGAAAAAGCAATTGAACACAGACAGCATCTCAAAAAGATAAATGAAATTTTGTTAAAACAGACAACTAGTTAAAGTAAAATGGAAAATAAAATAATAATCAAGGGAGCGAAACAACACAATCTAAAAAATCTTAACTTAGAAATTCCAAAGAATAAATTAGTAGTAATTACAGGTTTATCCGGTTCTGGGAAATCTACCTTAGCATTTGATACCATTTTTGC
>WHSX01000090.1 GCA_009379865.1 Candidatus Nitrosocosmicus sp. | reverse complement strand
AATTTTAAACGGAATTTCTCATATTCCTCAGGAATTATTGGATTCAAGTCAAGGGATAACGTCAATTTTTACAAACAAAGTTGTGCTAAGTAGTTTTGCAACTGGAACTATAACGCTACTGTGGATAGGAATTGCTACGATATTTACAGGGGTAATGTTGAGTAACTGGTTCAAAGGAAGTATCAATATAATATATGATATTCTGCGATTGGTCGTTTTGGCTCTATTATACATACCCATGTTGCAATTAACTTCACTGATTACTGAGCGTGGAAATCCATTCAATCTAATTTCTTCATTATTAATTGGTTTAGCGGTTACTTTGATAGTGGCAACTTTTCTATTTCAATACTTTAGAAACCGAAAAGGCGGTGAAGCTCTCAAACATGACGACGAGCAGTAAGATATATTAGAGCATAGATAAAGGTATAAAACATCTCTCCTAATGTCTTTAATAGACAAGATTTTAAAACTACTGTATTTAACATCTAGACAAAATCTTATATATAAAATATATGAAAAACACCTGACAGCTCAAATAAATCAATTTCCATTTCCTCAGCACATTGGAATTATTTTAGATGGAAATAGGCGATGGTCAAAAATAATGGATATCAATAGAGCGAAAGGCCATCAAATGGGTGCAGACATTGCAGAAGATTTATTGAATTGGATTTACGACTTAGGGATAAAAATAACCACAGTGTATGTATTGTCAAATGAAAATCTGAACAGGGAAGCAGATGAGCTCGAAAATATTTACTCCTTGCTCGAGGATAAATTAATTGGTTTATATAATGATAAGAGGATACACGAGAAGCAAATCCGAGTAAAATCGATCGGAGAATTCAATATACTTCCAAAGAGATTGCAAGATATTTTGAGAAAGTTGGAAACGAGAACGGAAAAGTATGAAAACATGTATTTGAACATCGCCATTGCATACGGTGGACAGAAGGAACTAATAGACGCGATTAGAAAAATAGCGACACAGGTAAAAGAAAACAAAATTGAAATAGATGATATTGATGAGAAAATTATTGAAGCAAATTTGTATACGGCCCATCTCCCCCAAGCAGAGCCAGACTTGATTTTAAGAACATCAGGGGAAAAACGAATGAGCGGCTTTTTACTGTGGCAGAGTGCATATAGTGAACTTATATTTGTCGATATTTTTTGGCCCGAATTTAGAAAAATTGATTTGATGCGAGCAATTAGAACCTTCCAAAAGAGAGCTCGAAGATATGGTAAATAGATTCAGGATTTAAATTAGACTAACACCCATTAGATATGATCAATGCCTCAACACGGAGAAATTGATAATGAGAAAAAATTAATCTATTGTGGATACTGGATGACATTTAATGATTGGGAGGATATTCACAAATATAGTCCCAATGTAGATGGTTCAGACAACGATGTAAAAGAGACGGGTAAAGACGTTGTATAAAGGATCTTTATATCTAAAGTGTGGAAAGCGATTTAAGGCTCTGTAAAGTTAAGTCATGATAACACTGTTCTGCAGGCTTGCAAATAAATAGAGTCATTGTTTGACATGCTTTAGTTTACAGTTCTTTTTACTACAGGGAATATAGTCTCCAATCCTTCAGTTCTGTCCTTGATGTACTGCATCGTTCTTTCTATCAAACTTTTCTCCAAAGAGGAATTGATGTTGTGATCAAGATTTACGATTCTGCATACAGAACGTACTACGTTCCGCCATCTGTGGAAACCAAATGTTTTCAATCTATCTTGACCAAATATGAAATGAATTTCTCTGCTATGAGCATGTTTCTTTCAATGGATATAGTTAGTGCGAGAATCCGCATGTTTTTAGGCTCCGTTGCGATCTAGAGCCAGATGTAATGGGACCCAAGCTTGATTAATGTCTCATCAAAAATTTACTTTGATATCATTCTTTTCTTTGATGATCTCTTTTGAGGTTGATACTATTATATCCAGTCCCTTAATGCAGTATGACTTCTCTTGACAATTCTAAATAATGCTTTAGAAGCTTTTCTAAAAGAAAAACCGTCAAAATACGGAGCTATCGCATATATCATATCCTCTAGTCTAATTTTATTTCTTGATTAACAAATCAGTTTTCTAGGAGCAGAGGATGGCTAAAGCTTTTTTGCTAACTTTACAGAGCCCTATTCGATATGAACACGCTTTTATAATTGTTGAATTCATTCAAGGCAATGTATGATGAAATTTCGGCTGGGGCTGTATTATATTTGGTTGACGAAAATTCAGAAATAATATATTTGATCCTCAATTATAATTATGGACATTGGGATTTTCCCAAAGGTAATATGGAAATAGGGGAGACAGAGATAGATACCGTTTTTAGAGAAGTGTCAGAAGAAACTGGAATTAAAGACCTCCAAATAATCAACGGGTTCAGACAACAAATTTCATATAAATATAGGAAAAAATCAAAATTAGTAAATAAAGCTGTAATTTACTATTTGGCAGAAACTAAATCAAAGAAAGTTGTCCTATCATTTGAACACATAAGTTTTGAATGGCAAACTTTTGAGCAGGCACTACAAAAACTATCATTTGAAAATAGTAAACGAGTCTTAAGAATGGCAAATGAATTTCTGTTAACAACAGAAAACATGAAATGAAGTTTGGTTAAATCCTAAAAAAGTTTTGCTTATAGTTATCAAAGTCAATTAAGAATGAGTTAAAAGAGCTTATTGGAACTATAGGTACTTGATTTACGTAACGAAATTCACAAGGCAAAAAAGTAATAATTATTGGATAAGAATATTCAATTCCAAATGATTCGTTCTTTTCCATAAAGAGGGTACCTCGTTCTTTCTGTTTAATTACTGCACCTACCATTTCGGAGTAAGAATTTCTCTTCCAGTGCTTACAATCTACAACCAAAGCATTTTGCAATTTTATACCTATTACATCGATTTGTCGAGTGGGATTCTTAATGCGATAGTTCTTGTATACCTCATAATTATGAAATTTCATTATTTCAGATGCAAATAATTCAAAATCCCTCCAGTCAATTAACTTACATACAGTCAAAATATCTGCTCCACATTCAACTGCAGCTAGCGCAATTGTAATCTTATTGTATGAAGAGGTATCTATTTGCTTATCTTTTATTGCTACCCCTCTCGTAGACAGAAAATCGAAAAAACTCAGAGTTAATAAACTATTTTTGATTCTAACTTTGTTTATGTTTGAGTTAAGCTCCTGTAGTAGTATAATAAGTGAATTAGGATTGATTTTCAAATAATTGGATAAAAAAAGAGTTTGGGTTTTTAGCTCACGCTTACCTTACCAACCATAGCTGGATGTAAGGTACAAAAGTATGGATATTCACCTGCTGCATCAAATTTATGTTCAAAGGTTTTTCCCTTAACGATGAGGGCTGTTGGACCTTGTAAACCTGAATCAAATTTCCCGTCTGGTGCTCCGGTAGTTCCAGATGTTACGGTATGGAATGCGGAATCATCATTTGTCCACACTACGGTTTGACCAACTTTGGCTTGAATAGGATTTGGACTATATGCTTTATCGGTCATAGTAGATGCACCCGGTACAATTGTTGCCTGTACTTTATCTGATTGAGCAAAAACACTAGTGTTTCCGCTTGCTCCAATAACTATTACGCTAAGGATTGCAAGTAAACTTGCTGCAAGATAAATTGGTTTGTTTACCATGTTTTTCTATCATAAATTAAAATTAACTGTAATAAATATTATAATAAGATTCAAATCTCTAAAAGACATTCCTAGTAGAACCTAAAAAAATAGATCAATTAGTGATGAATATTATTTGTGTAATATCAATACAAGCATCGGGTAAAGAAAGTGACCCCGGTAAATTCCGCTCATGACCAAAGTTAACAAAAATATACAAAGTTTGATAGACTTTCAAAAATAAATAGTTTTAAAAAAATTGTGAGTGTACGTAATTACGTTACAATTACTTTACCTGTCATTGCAGGATGCAATGTACAGTGGTAATCAAATTCGCCTGCAGCGTCGAATGTATGCTCAAAGGTTTTTCCCTTGGCGGTGAGTGCTGTTGGACCAGCTAGGCCTGAATCAAATAGTTTTCCAACATCGGCCGCGCCAATTAGTCCAGATGTTACGGTATGGAATGCGGAATCATCATTTGTCCACACTACGGTTTGACCAACTTTGGCTTGAATAGGATTTGGACTCACAGCCGTATCGGTCAAAGTAGATGCTCCTGGGACTATGGATGCCTGTACTTTATCTGATTGAGCAAAAACACTAGTGTTTCCGCTTGCTCCAATAACTATTACGCTAAGGATTGCAAGTAAACTTGCTGCAAGATAAATTGGTTTGTTTACCATTTTTATCAATCTTTAAGTAAAATTTACGGTAATAAATATTATAAGGTAAAGATGATTAAAATTTAAGCATAGAATGGTCAATAAATAATTTATACAAACTGGACACAGTAAATTATAAGATGCAAAGTGAATGAATTCATCACCCTGTTGCAGAGTGTTAAACATTTTCCAATTTCAGAGCCCGAAAAAAGAGTCCTGTATAATATAATTAATAATACACACAGAGATTCGAATAATAAAATAAAGAGACTAAAAAATTTCCTTGGTTTTAATAGTAATAAGATGGATGGAAACTTTTCAACAGCATCGGTTGAGACAAAGAGTTTGATTGAAAAAGGCATGATACATTCAATTAATACCGCCATGGACCCAAATCCAAGGGTTGTCACGAACCAGAAGCCAACTAATGAAAAATGCGGATTAACTAGTATCGGCCTCATTCATATTTTCAACGATAAGTACACTTATTCGCCTGACTTTCTTCTCAAATATTCCGATGATATCTTTTTGCAAGAGGTATTATTCAACCTCTTTCAGACCAATACAATAAAGGCTGCTACAGCCAAGTTTTTTAACATCATTACAGATTATTTGACAACAACAGCTAACTATGTAATAAATTTGTCACTCGAGATGGACAAACCCCTGAATGAAGATATAAAAAACGAAATTGAGCATAAAATAAAGACCTTTTCTTTAATTTTAGGCTTTAAGATAGCAATTTTATTTAATGAAAATAATATTATATCATCATCAAGTCTTGAGGCAAATAATGATAAAGTAATTCTTGCTATTCATCAAATAGAAACCCTTATGAAAAAGGATTTATCCAAGGATTCAAAATTTCTAAATTTATTATCCGCTGTATCGAACGAATTCAGTTCGGGCTATGATGACTTTACCAGTTTCAAGTCAAGATAATAAACACGATTACAAATACTATTTCTAACTCATTCTATATTTTTACTTCTACTAGACGAATTGAAAATCATATAAAGAGCACTTATGACAAAAACAAAATATAATAAGTATCCCATGCGTCAATTTACTAACGTAATGTCAAAAACATGTCTAAGATGTAATAAATCATTTAATGAAAGTGATGTTGAAGATGAAATATCACAAAAATACCCATCTTGTCCAGAATGTTGGAAAGAATGGACAACCTATGCAGTCATGGTTATGAATGAAATGAGATTAGATATGTCCCTGCCCGAACATAGGAAAGCTTTAAGAAAATACGAGAAAGGATTTTTTGATAAAACAATAGGGGAAATAGAAAAAAAACCGGAGAATAAATAATCATATCAACGTCGTAATTATTCATACATCATCTCTAGCAATGTAGGAGGGACTACTCTCAGGATCAATTTGGGATTAGGAGTGTTAAGGATTGATTCAAAAAAGCAATCAAGTAGTTTTATCTGTTTGTAGGTTGGAAACCTGGTCAATACACCTGTCATCGATATCACAAGATCGTGCTTAAAAGTATTGATTAGGGATGGATTTAAAGAAATTTCGATCATATAAGAATAGAATATGGAACTAATTTCACCACTTTCCATTTCCGTCAATGAATTCAACCAAGAATCGAATATATTCAATAAAGCCTGATTTTCAATTTTCCCATAATTAGCAAAAACATTTTGAATAATTTCCTTTTTTTCTGCCGTATCGAAAGATAAGAATTCGTTCAGTCGACCTCTAATGATAGGAGATCGAAGACCAGGTGGTAAATTTGATAAAATTATCAGAATGTTTTCTACAAATGATGATGCAGGATTGTCATTGTCCACATGAGTCTGAGAAGATCAACAATATTTTTTTCTTTCCAATTCGCATGACTTCAATTCAACAAGACAAAAAACATCACATTAACGAGCATTTTTAATCAGAAATTTTCGGTCCCAATTAGATATATCATTATTTTCCATCTCACTCAGAGCGAATTCCAAAACTACTAGGATTAAATATTCTAAGTTTTTTAATAATATATCGTATGCCTTGTATTGTCACTGTAGGTGGATTTTATGGAGATGAAGGGAAGGGAAAGATAGTTGCATATCTTTCCATCAAAGATAATTATGACATAGCAGCTAGAGGGGGTGTGGGCCCTAATGCAGGTCATACTTTTGTCCAAAACAACAAAGAATTCAAAGTTAGGATGTTACCCAGTGCAGTATTAAACAAAGATACTAGGCTATTAATAGGTGCAGGTGTCCTCATAGATCCAAATATATTATTGAAAGAAATAGAGACATTCAGTACTACCGATAGGACTTTTGTAGATTTTCAATGTGGGATAATAGAAAAAATTCATCAGGATAAAGATAAAAATAGTGATCATCTTAAGAAATTGATCGGTACTACGGGGACAGGGACTGGCCCAGCAAATGCAGACCGGGCATTGAGAAGTCTAAAACTTGCAAAGGATTATCCAGAAATTGCTTTATTTTTGGAAGATGTTAGTAATTCCATTAATCATTCAATAGATAACAAAGAAAAAGTACTAATTGAAGGGACTCAAGGCACTTTTTTGTCACTCTTTCATGGGACGTACCCTTTTGTAACATCAAAAGATGTTTCAGCTTCGGCCATTTGTTCTGATGTTGGGGTAGGCCCAAAAAAAATAGATGAAGTTTTGATTGTTTTTAAATCATATGTTACCAGAGTAGGAGAAGGACCATTAAATTCAGAAATAAGTACTGAGCAAGCAAAGGATAGAAATTGGTTAGAATACGGAAGTGTAACCGGAAGACAAAGAAGGTCCGCTCCATTTGATTACGACTTGGCAAAAAAGGCTATTCGAATTAATAGCGCAACACAAGTGGCGTTAACAAAATTAGATATTGTTTTCCCAGAATCCAAAGGTATTACAGATTTTTCAAAATTACCTGCAAAAGCTAAAGAATTTGTGGGTAATATCGAATCAGAGACAGGATTACCAGTGACCATTATTGGGACCGGAGCAGAGATAATGGATACGATAGATAGAAGAAATAACAAATAATCATCGAGGACCAAAGGCATCAATTTTTTTGCTAGTAGTTTCAAAAGGCAAGAAAAAGGAACATTGATTTTGGCCCAATCATCATTTTATTTCGCTCGTACTTTGATAGATATGGAAAACAAAGTTATCGTATCATCTTATTAGAAATGACATTTTCAGTAAAATTTCAGAAAAATACTTTCGATGGAGAGGCGTTTTGGACTATACAAAAACAGGTTTAAGAATATCGGCAAAATTGAAAGGTAGTGTTCAAATCTACCGATGAAATTTTTTCAGACCCTAATAAAAGAATGTGTCAACCATTTCAACAATAAACAATTTCGAGACCATCAAAGTGTTGTGACTGCCGTTATTGCCAATATCCAAATCCCCTCTAGAAGGCCACCGGTAAAGCCAGTCGAGGAGGACTGTATACAATATTACCATAAAGTCGTTGGGTCTGCTCTATCTTGCAGTTTCGCAAATCCTTTAAGGATCAGCACTATACCATCTAGCCAAGTAAAGTATTAAGTATCCATATTTGCCATGTCCTGGAGGAAATTTATATATGACTTTTCATATATTATATCGTTATACTTTCTTTTCTCTGTCGGAGGTTTATTAATTACACTGTAAACAAAGCGACACAAGAGACACTGGTATATTATGAATTTTCTATATACTTCTATATGTGGAAATCCATATAAAGGATTTTTATTAGAAAGATAGTAAAATACAACGTATATACCGGTTTTTTGTTCATCATTTGCGAGGAAGGTATAAAGATTATTCTAAACTGTACTTTAAATGTACTTAACCTGTCTACTAGTATTGTGAGCCCTAACCACCCTGTCTCTATATAGATGCGTTTCCTGTGTCGCTTTGTATCTATAGCTACAAAATGTATCAGGTGCTGCTAATGAGGTTTAACAAGATAAAATAGTCGTTATTTGATCATATACCTACCTTAATCTCTGGCTATTAGGAGAATCCCACTGCGTAATCTTGACAATGTAGACATATGTAACAAATATTACATAATATTTCTTATAAAGTTCAAAAAAAAGATGATTTTTGTTAAATGTGCAAGTTAATTTGTATATTAAAAGCAAGAGTACAAGATTATCGTAATTATCAAATTAGGTAATTTGCCCGCTCTAGTGAGTCATCACTTCCTTGTTTTGGAAATGTGCAAAAAGAGGTGATTCCCTCATTATAATTTAATTACATTGTAAGGGTAGCCTGGCCGCAAAAAAAAGATCCTAAATTACCTCTACATCATGAGGATGACTCTCTTTATAACCGGCGAGGGTGATTTTAATGAATTCTGCATTTTCTTGCATTTCACCGATTGTATTGGCACCACAATAACTTAGTCCAGATCTAACCCCTCCGACAAGTTGCCTTATAATCTCAATTACACTGCCTTTATATGGCACCATAGCTTCGACTCCTTCTGGAACATAATCATCCAAATCCTCATTATCAGAGCTTGAGTCAGGGTTTTCTCGATATCTTCGACCTAAAGCTGCATAAAAAGAAGCCATCCCTCTATACATTTTATACTTTTTACCATTCTTTACTAGGGTTTTTCCAGGGCTTTCATCAGTTCCTCCAAACATACTCCCTATCATTACTGACGACGAACCAGCAGCTAATGCTTTAGTTATATCACCTGAAGTCCTAGTTCCACCATCGGAAATAACGGGGATATCATATTTCTTTGCCATATTAACACTATCAATAATTGCTGTTAACTGTGGAACGCCAGAGCCAGTGACGATTCTGGTGATGCAAATTGAACCTGAACCAACCCCTACTTTAACTGCATCAACCCCTGCTTTTATCAAATCTTCAGTTCCCCGTCCTGTTGCAACATTTCCAGCTATTAGTTCGCATGAAGGGAATGCTTTTTTAATCAATTTTACAGTATTTATCGCGTTATCACTATGCCCATGTGCTATATCCACTACAATAACATCTGCTCCATTGTTTAACAATAACTCAGTTCGTTCAAGGTAATCACCCTTTACACCTACTGCGGCTCCAACAAGCAATCTCCCCTTCTTATCTTTTGAAGCATTTGGATATTCATCCATTTTCAAGATATCCTTACCGGTAATAAGCCCATTAATCTCGCCGTTTTCATTTATGACTGGCAATTTCTCTATCTTATTCCTATGAAGAATTTCTTTGGCTTGTTCTATATCGGTACCAACTTTGGCAGAAACAACATCTTTTGTCATCAAATCGGACACCAGTACATTTAGGTTTCTTTCAAAGACAGTATCTCTGCGTGTTAGTATTCCACATAGTTTATTATTGGAATCTTTTACTAACAATCCGGATATTCCATTTTCCGACATCATAGAATTAGCTTCCTTTATAGTACTATTAGGATCAATGGTATATGGTTGTTCAATAACAACAGATTCACTTCGTTTTACCTTTAAGACTTGTTCGACTTGATCTTGAATTGTCATGAATCTATGCATTATTCCAATCCCACCCTCTCTTGCTAACGCTATTGCCATTCTCGATTCGGTGACCGAATCCATATTGGCACTTATGATTGGGATATTAAGACTAACGTTAGATGAAAGCCTTGTTTTTAGACTGGTTTGTGATCTAGATACAATAGGTGATTTCTTAGGCACCAAGAGAACGTCATCAAAGGTGAGGCCTTCTTTGAAGTACAATATTACCTTTATCCATATCATGTCCTAGGATTATAAGCGTTTTCTTTTTTAATCGAACCGGGTAAAATGAAGGTAGGAAAGAATAAACTATAACTCTATGAAGATTGATTTTATTTTTTAATTAAGGAGAATATAAAATGTGATAGGTACTTTGGTACCTATAAGGTAAAAATTATCTGGTCGAGTTCGAAGTAGAGTTTGATGCGGATACAGCTGATTCAACTTGTGAACCCAACGGGATTTCTATAAATGGAATAGCACCAACATCACTACCGCCACCTGCACCACCGCTGCTTCCCGTTACTAGCGGAAGTTTGCCATCCCATCTTTGAGTCTTTAACCAATCTAGGTATGTAGTGCTATTTTGAAGCTGAACGTCTATAATCTTTATGGCCTGAGATTCACCTTGTGCTTTTAATATATTTGCTTGTCTGAGACCTTCCGCGTTCGCTATATTTGCTTTCTGCTCACCTAGGGCTCTGGCTTCAGTTTGCTGGGCTTCAATTTGTATTCTTCGTAGTTCATTTTGAGCCTGAAGTGCACGCTGCTCGGCTTGAACTTTAGCCTCTACCGCTTGAACGAATTGATCTGAAAATTGGAAGTCAGTAATAGATATTGTGTCCATGATAATATTGTAAGGGGTCAATCTAGCCTCTATTTGTTCCTCTATTTCAGATTTTACCTGGTCTCTTTTAGTAATCAATTCTTCTGCATTATATCTGGCAGTTACCTGCTTTACAGACTCTTGGATCGTTGGCACTATAACCC
>WHSX01000008.1:23627-31210 GCA_009379865.1 Candidatus Nitrosocosmicus sp. | reverse complement strand
GTCCCTCACCAATTCCTGCAGGTTCTTAAAGATTACCTTCATAGATGGCATTACAATGTGATGATTAATTGTGTATTTCTTCGCAACTATAGTAGAATATAGATAATCGGAAGAATTTGGATCAATAGATACGGTTACCGCTTCTCTGGGATGCATATAATTAAGAAGGATACTACTATCCAATCCTCCAGATAGTAATATCGATTCCCCATGGGACTTCCTGCATACGCTTTGCAGAAGTTCTTGGAATTCCCTACATGAATTTAACAAACATTATAATATCGATTTTACGTTTATAAATCTAAATCGTTAAACTATAAACCTGAATGGAATTTAGAGCAAAAAAAAAATGTATAAATCCATCTTGCGGAATAGAATATTCCATAGATAATGATATTTATCGTTGCTCTTGCGGTTTTCTTCTAGATATAAAGTATCCAGATGTCCCTAATAGAGAATTGATTGAAGTATTTTATCAACGGCGTAATTTTGGAGGGAATATTTTCAATGAAAGTGGTGTATGGCGATATAGGGAATTGTTGAATTTTCTTGACATTGATACTGAGAGCGTGCAAGAATGCTCCAAATTTTTGGTTTCATTGGATGGTTCAGAGGGTAGATCTTCAAGACCTTACCAAATGAGTAAGGTTGCAAAGTACGTTAATTTACCCAATGACAATTTATTTCTCCAACCTGAGGGCTATAACCCGAGTGGGTCCTTCAAGGATAATGGAATGGCTGCTGCAGTCACACATGCAAAGTTATTGAGAGTTAAGAAAATAGTTTGTGCCTCTACTGGAAATACTTCGGCATCTGCTGCAATGTACGCTTCAAATGAAGGATTTGATTGCGATGTATACATCCCCAGGGGTGAAATAGCTCCAGGAAAGCTTGGTCAAGCCTTTCAGTTTGGTGCTCAAGTACTACAAGTGGATGGTAATTTTGATGATGCTCTGGCACTATCTTTAGAGATGGCTTCGAAAGAAGGCGGCTATACAGTCAACTCTTTGAATCCATTTAGGATTGAAGGTCAAAAAACCATAATTTTTAGGATAATGGAATATCTTAATTGGAACCCTCCTGACTGGATAGTGTATCCGGGAGGAGCCCTGGGTAATATATCCAGTTGTGGTAAGGCGCTCACGGAGCTCTACGAATGGGGTTGGATAAAAAAGATACCTCGCGTTTTGGTCGTCAATGCTACAGGTGCAAATACTTTTTATCAACTAGTAAATGGATTGTTTGAGGATACCGAACTAAAATGGAATGCCGGCAAAGTTAATACTGATTTAATTGACCGATTCTATCAAAAACAACAAGAAAAGAATATTGTACCAAAGACACAAGCAACAGCAATTCAGATCGGAAAGCCTGCTAACTTAATTAAAGCATTGAGAACAATCGAGTTTACGAATGGCATTGTAGAACAGGTTCAGGATATAGATATGATGGATGGAATGACCATAGTGGGGCTGAATGGATTTGACTGTGAAATGGCATCAGGATCTGTCCCTGCAGGAATAATGAAATTACGTGATAAAGAATTAATAAAAAAAGATGAGATTGTTGTGGGAGTATTAACAGGCAGGCAAAAGGATCCATCGATTGCAATTCAATATCATTTGCTCAAATCTAATACATATGCCAGACCACCTCGTGAATTAATTAATTGAGGTCTTGATCTCGGTTTTTTCAAACGCCTTTAATGTTGAGAGGATAGCATGGGATTTGTCTTCAGTTTCTTGATATTCTTTATCAGGTACTGAATCTATTACAATTCCCGCCCCAGACTGCGTAAATGCGTTCTTTTTATTAAAAAAGATCGACCTTATGGTTATGGCGAAATCACATGATCGATTGAAGGAAAAATAGCCAACTGCTCCAGCATATGGTCCTCTACTTTCTGGTTCGAGGTCATTTATGATTTCCATCGCTCTAATTTTCGGGGCTCCTGATATTGTACCCGCTGGAAAGACAGCTCTAAATGCATCAAATGAATCATATTTTTTATCCAAGATCCCCTCTACATGAGATACAAGGTGTTGGATATGGCTAAACTTTTTTACTTTCATTAATTCTGAAGTAATAACCGACCCAAACTGACAAACTTTACCCAGGTCATTTCGGGCTAAATCCACCAACATAGTGTGTTCGGCAATTTCTTTTTGATCTTTTAACAATTCTCTTCGGAAGCGTTCTGTAATTTCCTTATCTACAGTTACAGGTCTTGAGCCAGCAATGGGGTAAGTTTCAACCTGGTCCCCGGTTATCCTTAGCAACATTTCGGGGCTAGATCCAAGTAAAATCCTAGAACCTGTTTTATAGTAAAACATATAAGGAGAAGGATTAATTTTCCTGAGCTCCTCATACAATTGCATATGGTTTCCCTTAAAAGTAAATTTTATTTTCTTTGATAATACTGTTTGAAAAATATCTCCCGCAGATAGATGATCCTTGATCTGATTCACTTTGTTTTCAAATGCCTCTTTTTTCATGCTCCTCTTTGGCTTTGAAAATGTTGAGTCATACTTTCTTGGTATCTTAGTTTTGCTTTTCATAATCTTTGTAATAGTCTCGATTCTTGATTTTTCATAAAAAAAATATTCAAGTCTCTTTTTCATATGATCGTACACTAAACCATCATCAAAAAACCCAAATTCAAGTATAGGGAATGATGTGTTACTTTTGACATCGATCTTCTCCCAGTATTTTATTGCCTCATAGCAAAAATATCCTACCAGGCCACCAACATATCTATAATCTTTATTATTAATTATTGGAAAACAATTTTTTAGTGTGTCGAGAGGGTCTGTGATCGAAAATTTCTTTAGAATTCTATCATTCTTATATACTAGTAACGTATTGGTGTTGCATTTAATTTTGTATTTAGGATCAAAACCCATAATCGAGGATTCGACCAATTCCTGAGGACCTTCCAACGATTCAAAAATGAAAATGTCATTGAACTCATCACTTAGCCTCTCAAATATATCAAATGGATGCATACTTGTTTCCAAACTAACAAAAGTTGGTTCAATATCAATCTTGAAGAGTCTGTTTAAATCATTTGACACTAAAAATCCCTATCTAACGTAAGTCTTCTAAATCATCATTATTATAAGTGCCCTTATTTGAAAGTGGTTTTCTACCCATAAACCCTTCATTTTTACCATGCCAAAATTTAATTTTATCTTCACCCATCTTCCAGCATAACCATACCTCCTCGTTAAAACGTTTTGAAGGGAAATCTAATAAGCCTTCATCAAAACTCTTAATCAAAATACCTAAACCTTCAAGCTCCTCGATATCTCTATACATTACAGCTATTGCCTTGTTAACTTGGCTTTTCTTTATGAAAAAAGACTCGTGTGACACTTCTTGATTTACCACTGTATTAAGTTCAGCCTGAAGATCCATTATGCTATTTCTCTGCATCAATATATTAGCAAACTTAACCTTTACTTCTGGTAATATGCTGTTAGCTTTGACTGGGGTGAAGAAATTAAACATGAAGAGGTGTAAGGTCAATAAATATTTATTTTTATTTAATCATCTAACATTGATCACTTCAATACAGGTACAATTATGAATTAATATTACCATTACTCAACTGAATTGAAATGAGTATAATTAAAAACAAAGATACTATTGTTAGATATCATAATTGTAAATCACTAAGTGATTCCTTAGGTGCTTTGGATTATGCTTTCAAAAATTCTGATCCTGAAAGACTCGTTAGTGAATCTATTCATGTAGATTCTAATATCCAAATTTCTGATATAAACAATAAAATACACAAATTTGACCTCCCTGACAAAGCATCGACTTTGGTTGTTAGCGTCGGCAAAGCGTCTGAAAAAATGCTTTTTGGATTCTTTGATAAAATGAGAGATAGAATTAAGAAAACAATATTGATTATCCCTGTCGGATATGTACTGGAAAAAAATAATTTTGAATTATTGGACAATGCGACAGTAATTCAATCATCTCACCCAGTTCCAAATGTCCAAAGTACCTTTGCGGCTAGAAAAGTAGTTGAGGAACTACAAAATAGAAAAGGCATACAGTTAATAGTCTTCTTAATATCTGGTGGGTCATCTTCTCTAATGGTATCACCTATTGAGGGGATTAACCTTGTCGACAAGAAAATTATTAATAAATTGCTGATAACTTCGGGTGCTAATATAAGGGAGATAAATATTGTTAGAAAGCATCTGTCACAAATCAAGGGTGGAAAAATATTGCGTCGGATAGATCCTTACACTCCAGTCATCGGTTTAATTCTCTCTGATGTGGTAGGTGATCGACTCGATACCATAGGGTCAGGATTAACATCATCAGATAAAACTACATTTAGAGAGGCACTTTCTATTTTGAATAACTATTTCATCTTAGATC
This sequence comes from Candidatus Nitrosocosmicus sp., assembly GCA_009379865.1. Lineage (GTDB taxonomy): Archaea > Thermoproteota > Nitrososphaeria > Nitrososphaerales > Nitrososphaeraceae > Nitrosocosmicus. The sequence goes on along the minus strand of WHSX01000008.1, from coordinate 26,812 downwards.
GTAAATCCGAATCCATTAGAAAGGTAAAACTCGTGCTAGAATCAGGGGTTAGATCCGAAATACCCGAAACCTTGAAACCAAAAGAGTTTCGTTCAAGGAACGTAACTAACATCATTATCGGAAACAATTCAAATTTTTGTCGACTAATTCAGGAATGTTTCAAAAAGCGAGGTTATTCCACAAATTATATGGGTTCAAATTACGGAATTTCTATGAATGCTTTCATTAAAATTGCATCCAAGATAATTAATACTAAACCCGAACCGAAAACATGTTTCATTTTAGGTGGAGAGGTCACCAATACACTATCAGGTCATAAAATTGGGATTGGAGGTAGAAATCAAGAGGCAATTTGTCACATGTTGCAAGTAATTAGGAAAAGCGATCTTCTTGATTTTTCTTTTATTTGCATAGGCACTGATGGTATTGATGGAAACTCTTCCTCAGCAGGTGGCTTCATCACACCAAAGACTATCGAACTTTTGAAAAGTAAAAAATTAGACGTTAATTACTACCTTAGAAGCAACAACTCTAATGTATTGCTCACGAAATTAAATTCAAAAATAGACACAGGCTATACGGGTGCAAACTTCAACGATGTTTATCTTTTCGTCAGAAATAATTAACTATAGTTTCTATTATCCTTGCCTAAATGGTCCATTCTATTGGAATGTCTTGATATAGTCCATTTGGAAGTATTCTCCTTATAGAAATTGGTAAAGTTTTCTTTTCCAGTTCGTATTTAGCTATCATGATAGTATCTGTAAATTCTGGCGGTATCTTTGTTAGAATGGGTGCCCCCAATGACAATTGCAACGAACGGGCACCTGTAATCCTAGCTTTTTCAAATCTTGTTAATCGAACAGGCCCAATTAAGATTTCATTATTCTTAGGTGGAATTTCCTTGAGTCTAAATTCTACATCAGCGTCATAAGTTTTGTATATTACAACCGCTTTTGTCTCTTTTTTTCCCACTTCACCTAGTTTACTATTTGAATCTTCTAATTGCAAGTTATTTTTTCCACCGTCATCAGTTTTATCCATGTCCAAATCATCATCATTCACTGCACTAGACTTCTTTTTTGCTCGCTTGACAGCCACTACTATGCAAAAAGATTAATATATATAATTAAATGTTGCTGAAAGTTCATATTTATAAACCTTTTATTGATATTTGTGTCTTCCGAGTTTCAAAGTGTTTCGACAATACCTATAAAAATAGAGTTAAATCAGGTATTTGAATTAAAAGGTGAATTTAAAAGACATTTATCACCCTTGACTATAAAGAAATTACTTAACGCTTTCCCGATATATGGTCGAATTAATAGCTATCTTGGAAAATTTATTTATGTCCAGGTAGGGCTCCAACTGGGATCTGAAAAACCCATCAATACGTTTAAAAAAGGTGATTTGGCATTTTCTCCATTAGGAAATTTCCTTTGTATTTTCTTAGATGACGCTTTATTAAATCAAAAACTGAACTTATTGGGGAGGGTTACTTCAGATAACGTTGATATATTACAATCTTATAAAGTTGGAGATTATCTGAGCATTAAAAAATCGCTGAATTAAGTATCCACTACTTTGACTTTTGGTATATTCTATGTCCACTGTATCCACCTATCGATTTTATGACGCTCTTGCTCTCTAAATTTTTCAAGAAATTATTAGCAACCGAAATTTTCACTCCTAATGCCCTTGCAAATGAATGAACCGTGATAGCTTTCATCGAGTCTAATGTCTTTAGTCCCTGAGCTTCTTCAATAAATACTGAGAGCTTTTGTTTCTGTTGAGTTTTAGAGGCTGGCGTCTTTTTTACCTCCTCTTTTTTACCTCCCTTATTCTCTTGAGATTTGGAAGCATTCGACTGACTTGGCTTTTTCTTATTTCCGCCCATTGTTAAACAAAATTTCTATATTTACAGATTATTTATATCTTTAAGATTGGCTTTACTTTGAGTGTTATTCTAAAACAGGTTAGAATGTCTTTACATCTATTACGTATAGTTACTTCTGTAACTCCAGCTAATCGAGATATATCCATCTGTAATATATTAATTCCAAGAAGGACCGATGCAAGATATAGATAAGCTGCTGCAATACCGTTTGGAGATTTGCCATCTGATAGAAGATGATTTTCCGTTTTTTTCGCTATCTCAATGGCCAGACGCTCAATTTTAACATCAAATTTTGCTGTATTGGCCAATTTAGAAATATACTGATTAATACTTATAGATTGCATATTTATTATAGTAAAACTCTGCTTGTTTTTATTTCCGGTCTTTGGATCTTGTCTCATGAAATCGGTAATTTTGTTTTGGCCTTGAATTGTCAAATTTGTATCATCGTTTTCACAAATCAATACCATCGAACGATAGTATTTCGAAGCCAATTTCAGATTTTCATTGGCTTCTTCGGTGTTACCATTATGTTTGACTATTTCGTTAAGAGACCTGAGGACTTTACAAATTTTGCATGCATAGTATATAGCAGCTGCGGCCATGGATGCTGAAGATTTTCCCTTGGTATCGTTCCTATTCTCATAATTTCTGTAAATTAATGCTGCCGTTTCACAAACAACTTTAGGAAAAGACATGAGCGAACAAGTCTCATTAATTTTTGATAACACATTTGAAAGTCTCCTGTCTTTGGAATTTGAGATTCTTATAATATTGTTCCATTTCCTAAGATTGACTACCGACTTTCTGATATCATCATTGAAATGTCGACCAGAATAGTCTTTGCATTGGTTATCAATCTCTGTATGAAGACCATAGTCGTGATATGCAATACTGTTTACACCACTAGCTCTCAAATTATTCGATTTATGTCCGGGGTCGCTATTATAAGCATCTGGACCTTGATATTCCAAATTTTCTTCAACTACATATCCACATATACTACATACAAATTCCCCTTTTACTGTATCTTGTACCAGGTTTGCATGACATTCAGGGCATTCATTCAAGAGATGTACATCATTCGAAACCATTTACGTCACCTATTTCTTATTATTCTTGATTTTCTTTTTATTTTTAGATTTGAAATGAAAATCTTTTTTTCCTGTAATGACAAAATACACTTTTAAACCTGCCATCTTACTCTTGGCTTGAACATAGGGAATTATCGAGGCATATGGGGAGTTCACTGACCCGATTAATTCAGCAATCTTGCCTACCCTCTTCT
>WHSX01000008.1:0-23617 GCA_009379865.1 Candidatus Nitrosocosmicus sp. | reverse complement strand
CAAGCGACCGCTCTTAGAAAAATGAAGTATTTCTCCCAGCAATTCCATAGTCAAAATTCGATAATCATTATTACTTACATATTCTTCTGTCAATTAAAGCTATCAAATCAATCAATTATTATTATTTAATCAACCATATAGGTCATGACGGGATTTGAACCCGCGACCTAAGGTTTACAAAACCTTCGCTCTGCCAGGCTGAGCTACATGACCATGATTTTATTATCAATTAAATTCTGTAATTAAAAGCTTTTGTATATATAGTGACTTCCTTTTTTAAGGAAGTATATGGCTGGAGCCAAAAAAAAGAAAATATTTATCGTTAATGTAAGTATCGAGAACAAACCATTTCTTAACGATCCTGAAGGGGAAACAGTGCTTAACGATCTTATTCTCAAAGAGAACTATTCTGATATAGTTTCAGTCAGATCAGCTAAAACCTTGTTAGTCAAAATACTATCCGGGAACGAGGACGAAGCATTGTTCAAAGTAAAGAAAATGTGTGATGATCTACGAATTTACAATCCAATAGTAAGTAATTGTGAACTTTCGATCAGGAAAATCCAAAGCAAATAATCATTCTTATATTAATTAATTTGTATAAAAAAACTTAAAGGTTAGAACGAACTTTTTTTATTGCAAGGCATTTGAAGGATTATGAAAATGTTATCATATGGGTGGACTATTATAATAAGAACTTGTCCAGGGGAAAGGGCAGACGGATATCAAAATCGATGGCAGTCTATGATCCAATGATAGCGGAGTTGGTTGTCGCTGCAGAATCATTGGGGTATCAAGTTGAAAAAGATCAGATTAATGATGGTGCAAGGTTTCCCAAAAGACCCCACATCAAATCAGGGTATATTATGATATCTAAAAATGAATCACTGAAGAATAAAATATTGAAGGATATCGCAGAAAAAATAGTGCTTAATAGAACAAAATCAAAGGGCAAGTAGTTTGTGCTAACAAATACATATTAAAAACATAAATAATCAATAATAGATAGAAAATATGTCTGATTTTTTACGACATGTTAAACAAATTAAGGAAATATATGATAAATTGACCCATGATAAAACTGAAAAAAATCACTTTACATGAAAGATCAATACCTTTGAAAGAACCCAATGCTGTTTTAAAAGGCGATAAATGTAATTCAAGTTTATCAGCTCCAATAAATTTTGAAGAAAAACTGGAATCTCAAGTAATGCAATCTATCCCAAAAGAGGCTCAGATAACGATTGTCAGGTGCGAATCCGCCAATATAGCACTTTATACTAAAAATCCATCATTTGCGTTGACAGAGTTAACTCTTCATTTGTCGGCCCTTTCAAAATCGATGAAGAAAAGATTCATAATTAGAACAGATCCATCTATAAGACTTTCGGAAGATGATGCTCGTAATGCCATTAATAAAATATTGCCAAAGGAAATCCTGATAACTGTCATATTTTGTGATGAAGCTACAGGCGAGGTCGTTCTAGAGGTGAACAAACCCGAGGGGATAAATTCTGAAATATTTTTACAAATTGCAAAGGAAACAGGCTGGATTGCACATACAAGACGGTCTCCTCATATCCCTTCAAACAGCATAAAAAATATACATTCCATATTAAAAAATTCCTCTAAAGAACGCATTGCTTTTTATCAAAGTTTAGGTAAAAGAATTTTTAGACCTCCTTTGTTGTCCAGTTCACTACTATATAATAGTGATACAAATGATGATATGAGACTAACCTCTAGTAATCAAATCAACAATTTTAGATATTTATTAAGAAAATCTAATGATAATAGAGCAACATTTCAATACAGTAATCTAAAAGAGGTCACGATTTACTGCTTAGGTGGTGTTAAACAGGTAGGACGCTCATGTTTTATCGTTGTGACTCCAGAGAGTAAAATAATGCTTGATTGTGGTATTAATCCCGGAGAAAACATAAACTATAATGCTTACCCTAGACTGGATTGGTTTAATTTCAATTTGGAGGAATTAGATGCAGTTGTGATTAGTCATGCCCACATAGATCATCAAGGGTTCTTGCCGGCAATATTCAAGTATGGATACAAGGGTCCGATTTATTGTACTGAACCCACTTTACCTTTGATGACTCTGTTGCAAATGGATTCGGTAAAGATTGCACAGAGCAATGGGTCGTACTTGCCTTATGAAATCAGAGATGTCAATGAAGTGATCAAACATTGTATTCCACTTCCGTACGGAAAACCAACTGATATATCTCCTGATGTTACAATTACTTTAAATAACGCGGGTCATATAATGGGTAGCGCTACAGTTCATATTAATATTTCAGGTGCTCATAATATCTTATATACGGGTGATTATAAATACGCGAAAACCCAATTACTTGATGGGGCTATGGCTAATTATCCACGAGTTGAGACTATCATCACTGAGAGCACATATGGTGCAAGTTCAGATATAATGCCAGATCAATCTGTTGTTTATAATACATTTACGGACAGTATCAATCATACATTAATGAGTGGTGGCAAGGTGCTGATACCTGTTCCTGCTGTAGGTAGGGCCCAGGAAATAATGTTAGTCCTCGATAAAGAGATGCGAGAAGGTCGACTGGTGGAATCTCCAATATTCATTGAAGGAATGATATCGGAGGCAAGTGCCATCCATATGTCTTACGCACATTATCTGGGATATGAAGTGAGAAAATCTGTATCCGAAGGTACTAATCCATTTTTATCCTCTTACTTTACGGTAATAAATGGGATAGGTAAAAGAGAAGAAGTCTTTAACGATGATTCTCCTTCCATTATTATGGCAACTTCTGGTATGCTAGAAGGAGGGCCGTCGGTTGAATATTTCAAGCAAATATCTCCTAATCCTAAAAATAAAATAATATTCGTGTCTTACCAAATAAATGGTACACTCGGACGTAGGGTGTTGGACGGGACAATATCTGAAGCTAGCATGATAGATAAGAATGGAAAGGTTAAGGTAATTCCAGTCAGATGCTCAAAACAAAAAATTGACGGGTTTAGCGGTCACAGTGATTTTAATCAAATACTAAACTTTGTTTCAAAAGTGAGACCCAAAAGGGTTCTTGTTAATCATGGAGAAAAATCTAAATCAGAGAATATTGCAAGTGTAATTTACTCTAGGATGAAGATAAGGTCTAGTGTCCCGGATAACAGAGAAATCATAAAGCTAAGGTAAATTTCGATAGGTTTTTTCGTATGTATGATGTTCTTAATGTTGAACTGATTTGGCCATAAGATATAGATGTATTAATTGTAATATTGTGTTGAGCGGAGAGGGTGCATCGCGACATTATTTAGCAAATCCTGATCACAAGTTAGAGAAGTTACCACCACCACCTAAACCAGGTAAGCCGACTACTTAAAAATCTGTAAGAGTAATTACTCTCTTATACTTTCTAACGCTGATACAACTTGCCATAAGCTCGTCCTGATATGTGATTGCATTTGAGGATTTTGGGTGACACCGTCTAACATACTAATAGCATTAGCAGCTCGTACTGATATACTTCCTCCTTTCTCATCCTTAAGAATGGCCAATACCTCCCTTATCATATTCCTAATATTTCTTTGAATGTTGACGTTTTTTATTAGAGAATCTAATGTCGATACCGCATTATTTAATCTCTCAATATTTTCTTTTTGTTTTAATTCTTTCTTTGTAACTGTCAATTTGAATCACACAAGTTAAATTTTATCTATTTCATATTAATAGCTTTATTTATAAGATCACTTAATCCCAAGGGGTGAAAAATTTTAATATGAATCTCATCAATAGTTTATGTTTGAAAATGGGACTAATCGATGAATAGGCCACTTATGATCATAATATTTTGGATTCTAGGGTTTATAGGAGGAATTTCCATTTATTCAATTTTACCATCGATATTAAATTTTTTTGATACTTTCTTACCCAATTTGTATTCAAAGTATTTCTTTGAAGCCCTGATCGCAGGAATAATAGGGTCAGGGTTAAGCACTATCGCAGTACTCTATTGGGCTAACAAATCCTCTAAAGAAGAGTTTTGACAAAATGATCCTCATTATATAGCCGCAAACAAGTTATAACCTGTATATATGGTCATTGATGTTCTAGTTGCTTTTGTGGTTTCTCTGGCTGCCGGTCTGATTGGTTCAATGGTTGGCATCGGCGGTGGTATAATAAACGCCCCTTATCTTAGTTATCTTAATTATACACCATCACAAATATCTTCAACCAGTCTTATTGCAGTTTTTTTTACAAGCTTATCTTCTTCTTATCAATATATTAGGAAAGGGTTGACCGAAAAAAAGATCGGAATGATCTTGGCCTTTTCATCTATTCCTGGGACATTCATTGGTGTTTACATTTCAAATTCCTTTACTTTGAATGAGTTTCGATACTATTTCGCGCTTATTTTAATGGCTACCTCACTCTATTTACTATTTCGGTCAAAAATATTGGGCCAAGAAAAAAAAATATCGAATCTTTTGCAAGAGGGCAATTATTGGAAATCATCAAGATTATTGATCCTAGTTATTTTTTCATTCGTGGCCGGTATTTTGTCTAGTAGTTTTGGTATTGGAGGTGGTATTATTTTTGTTCCGTGTTTGATTACTCTTTTAGGCTTTACCATGAAAAAAGCTTCTGCTACGTCGCAATTCGCCCTTATATTTACATCGCTTTCAGGTCTGACATTATTTATCATTGACGGAAAACCAAACTACTATATGGGATTCATTTTGTCCATAGGGTCAATCATTGGTGGTACCTTAGGCAGCATGCTAACCAATAGGATGAAATCTGATTTATTACTAAAAATATTTAGTATCCTATTATTTGTTGTGTCTCTTAAATTGATTTATGACGGTTCAAGTTAGTGTGACAGGTAGTTTCACCCTGAAGTTAAAAAACCTGAATAAAATATAACACTTATTTAGATCAAGATGGTCCCTGCCATAATCGTTCATGGATCATATGCTATTCTCAATTATATAGAGATCATACATCCACTAAGGACATATGCTTTCTTGCCAATCAATCAATTATTTAATAAATACTAATTTTAATACTAATTGTTTGTTGAATTGATAAATCTAGCTATATTGATATCTGGACGTGGAAGTAATATGAAAGCTATTCTTGAATCAATTAAGAGGGGAGAGGTAGAAGGAATTGGTAACATATTAATTATTTCAAATAAACAAGATGCTTTGGGTTTGGAAATTGCCGAAAAAGAATATGGAGTTACAACTACTACTGTATTATCAGATAAAAATAATGAGTCATTTGAAAGTCGGCTAAATAGTGAATTAAAAAAGTATGATGTTGGTCCTCATAACGGACTAATTTGCCTTGCTGGATTCATGAAAATTTTGAGTCCGTCCTTTGTGGAATTATACAAGCACAGAATAATGAATGTGCACCCATCGTTACTTCCATCATTTAAAGGTCTCCATGCACAAACCCAAGCATTATCAGCTGGTGTAAAGATTACGGGTTGCACTGTTCATTTTGTAGATAATGGTGTGGACAGTGGACCGATAATATTACAATATCCTGTACCAGTATATAACAACGATGATGAATTGTCACTTTCAGAACGAATACTTGTCAAGGAGCACGAAATCTATGTCAGAGCCATAAAGTTGTTTACTCAAAAACAAATTTTAGTTGTTGAAAACCGCGTTGTTCAAATTTAAAGGCAATCTAACCTCTTATTTTTCTATCCAAATCAAGCATGAATTTTGAAATCTCTTCTTTATTCAAGTTTAAGTATTCCTGACCCCTTTCTCGTAATCTGCTGTTAAACAGTCTTAACTCCCGGTGTTCTTCAAAAAAGTTATCTAGAATCAAAGTACCATGCAAGATTGGGTTTAATAATTTGTCAATATTTTGGACAAGTGAATTCAAGTCACCTCTCTCTGAAGACTCTGAAGCTTCATACAGTATCACACTGATATCTTTCAATTGCTGGGTAGAGAAGAATACCTCTTTTTTGCCTTCAAGGGGTTTGGATTGTGGTTTTCGTTTTTCAACCCCGATCTTTGATATCAATTCTTTGGTAAGTTCATATTGTTCATCCTTCCCAGTAAAGGTCTTCTTGATGTTTTTAATTAGTAGACCCTTATTGGCTAATCTGGTTGTAGCATCCTGAATCTCCTCCCGATCTAAGCCGGTAACCCATAATATCTTCCCCAAATGATCATTTCCCTGTCTAACCGATTCTAGAATTACAACCTCGATAATCCTTTTATAATCTTCCTCCATTCTGGCATTAATGAAATCTCTGTCTTTTACTGCTTTTTTTGCGTTCGCAATATCAAGCTCAATGGACTTCTTTAAAGCTTCCATGCCTTTGGTTGCCCTTCCATCCAATGTCATATAACAAGCATAATTATACCAAGCCATGGAGTCGTTAGGATTAAAGTCTATAGCCTTTTCGCAGCACTCTATAGCCTTCTCGTAATTTTTTGATTCGTAAAATACTAAGCCCTTCATGTTCCAAACTTCAGGATTGTTGATATCCATCTCTAAAACCTGATCAAAAATGGTGATAGCATGATTATATTGTTTCAAATGGAAATGTGAATAACCTTTCTTTTTCAAGGCATCCATGAAAAAGGGATCTATCCTAAGGGAAAGATCAAAACATCCAATAGCATCTTCAAATTTTTCCTCTGCCATCTTGTTTACTCCTTTGTTATATAGATTGACTTTTTTAATGTCATCTTGAGTTATTTTATAACCGCTAGGAGTACGGGAAGAATTATCATCTTTCTTTTCTGATAAAAGTTTCCTCCCAAAAATCTTTTCCATCATTATTAATAACACTTATCAAGAATAAATATATTTATTTTTTAATAAAAGGTGCTAACATTCTGAAGGTTGCTCAAACTAGAATGTGGGAATGCTAGTATTGGTGACCTTTGCTATGATTCCGCTGAATGCAAAGTTAACTAACAAGAACCAACCCCAGAGATATACTTGACCAGGCACTTTACATGGTCCTTGTTTCAATTCAGTACTTGTACTATTCGTAGTTTGAACAGGTGTATCTGTTTTCACATTTTCGGCTGAACAAGTTAAATAAGGTATTACAATGGGTGAAAGAGCTACAGTTTGACCAAATATCGCTGGAAAAACAAATATCCATAGCATGAACGATGGTATCATATATAACATCATAGGCCTCATTTGTTGCTGCTGCATCTCCATGCTCATTTTTTGCATTTGAGATTGTTTCTTTTTTAACTCCTCAATTAACTGCTTATCTTTTTTCTTGATGGCTTCGGTATATTTTTTTCTCCATTCTCCCGTTTCCTTCATGACAGTTTTCATTTTTTCTATATTGGTCGTCTTTTTTCTTAATAGAGCCATTGCTAAATTTAAACCAATAGCAATTATAGCAGCGACGATGGCAGATGTGAACATATCGGGAAAAATTGGATGTTGAGTATAATGGGGTGTCAATCCTGGAATCTGTAATACCAACTTTTCAGACCAATTGAAAAGATCTATCAATACAAAAGAAAATGATTTTCTGAGAGTTATTAATCTTTTTACTTGTTTTCAGATTACATTCTCATTAAAGGAGTTATTCCAATTATGTTCATGCAGAGCTTTAGGATTTCCAGGGTACTATTTAGTATCAATGCCCTATAATTTGCCAGCAGCTCATTTTTCTCCTTTAAGATTGGTGATTTTTCATAAAAATTGTTAAACATTGTAGCAAGTTGAAACAGATATTTTGAAAGGACCTTTGGGTCTATGTTCTTACCTGCCTGCTTTAGTTCAATATCATATCTGCACACGTGTTTAATCAATTCGATTTCAGTAGGAGAAAAATCCAAGATCTCGATCTTATTCCCAATTTTATCTTGCTTTTTTAAGATACTGGCCTCAGTATTTTTATCCTCAACTCGCTTACCTCTGGCATAAGCATACTGTATATAGGAAGCAGTATCTCCTTCAAGGCTCAGGGATTCGTTTATATCAAAAGTTATCATTTTTTCGAGGTCAAACTTAATGAAAAAATATCTTAATGCTGAGATGGATATCTCTTTGGATATAAATGCAATTTCTTCTTCTGAGAGTTCTGGATTCCTTTTTCTTGTTTCTACCTTTGATCTTTCTTCAAGAATGCTCAAGGCTCTATCTGCCTCGATGTAGATACCTTTCCTTCCAGACATGTGTAATGATTTCTTATCTTCTCCGGAAATGCCCAGGCTATCTAGGGAACTCTGGCTTAAGATGACGGGTTCATAACCTAGATATTTATACTTTGAATCCATCCCTAATTTTCCTAATATCTCTACCAATAGGTTTTGAAGCCGCTCTTGCCTCAAGTCTATAATTGTTACGACCTTGCTTATTCTGTTAAAGTCAATCATTGGTTCATTCCCAAAATCAGAATCGGCTTCTAAAGCTTTATATCGATTTTTCTTAATGTTCGTTCTGTATAAAATTGAGGTGTCCCATTGATTTGCATAAATATCGTAATCAAAGGGATTTCGCAAAAAGCCTAATTTCCAAACTGCAAATGGAATATCTTTAGCGAAATAAGTTAAAGTCAAATCACTTCGCACTAATATCTTATCTCCCTCTTTTTCTGATTTGTACACCCAACAACCTGCGTTTTTTCCAACTTTTTCATAATATATTATTTCATTATCTCTCAAAATTGAAAAAATATCGGTCCAAAGGTTCGATTGGACTATTTGCGACTCAAAACATAATAAATCATAACGACATCTCAGATTCCAGCATGTTTTAAGCTGGTCTTTTAAAACTCTATCGACTATGGTCTGGGTGAAGAGCGAAGTCTCTGATTCGGGATTCTCTAATTCCTTCAGAATCATCTTTCTTTTAATTTCTAAATCGGGCCTACTCTTGTAAAGATCATTAGTTTTGACGTAAATTTCATTACCACAGTAATGGTCAAATTTTATTTTTTCCTTAGACACTTCTTGATCATCTACTTTAGTAGAGAATCCAGCATGTTTGAATCCTACAATAATATCAGCGACTTGAACTCCCGAATCGTCAATGTAATTTATGACCCTGACATCTTTTCCTGCTGTTCTAAGTATTCTATACAAACAATCCCCTATTACGGCATTTCTAAGGTGGCCCACGTGTAAAGCCTTATTAGGATTTACACTAGTATGTTCTATTAGTATCAATTCATTCGAATTTGAAAAGTTCTTATTTTCAGGTTCGAATTTTGGATTATTTGCAACCTCTTTAAAGAATTCCCTTACAAACACCTTATTATTAATTTTAAAATTTATGAAACCTGGATTTAAGAATGAAACTGACTCGATCAAGCCATCTTTATTCATAAAGATGCTATTGGTAGGTAAAATAGTATTTACAATATGATCAGCTATCTCAAATGGCGACTTTTTTAATTTCTTGGCTAGCAAGAAGCAAATGTTTGTAGAAAAGTCTCCAAAATCCTTCACATGTGGTTCAGATATTTCAAAATTGACCTCAGACTTTGTCAAGTTGTAAAACGCTAATACTCCCTCAAGAGATCGGCCAATTTCATTGATAACATTTTCAACAATCATCCAAATCACTAGAATACTTTTCCCCTCATTATCAGATCAATCGCATTTATCAACCCTTCTCCATTGGTGCCTCCAACCAAATGAGTTGCACTCTTTCGCACATTCTCTCCAGAACTTTCAAATGTAAAGCTAAATTTTGATTGCTTAAACATCGGGATATCCGTTTCGCTATCACCTATTGCAACCACCTCGTCAAAATTAATATTGAGCTTCTTCAATAGAAATGTAAGTCCAAATCCTTTATTGACTTTGACTTCATTGATATGGAATGCATAATTGCTATCTACTAATTTCAAATCCAGATCATTTTCTCTCAAGATTTTGTTACCCTCATTTAGATCAAATGCCCTTTCAAGAACTATTTCAGTCATTCTTGGGAAAACAGGTTTTTGGCTAACTCCTTTAATGCTCTTAGCTAGCAGATCGAACCCCCTCAGGCAATTAGCTCTTTTCGCTAATAATTTATGTTCGACAGGGGAGGTAGTTATAACCCCACCATTTTCTCCTATGGCAATTTGAGTTGTCCCACCAAATACCGACAAAATGAAGGCTTCTTGGGAAGATCTACCAGTTACAAAAATGACTTTATAGCCTAGTTTGACTAAATATCGAAGTTTAGCTAACGCATCAAGATTTAGAGCTCCATTACCGTTTAGTGTTAGTGTTCCATCAATATCGATGGCAAAGAATTTTATGGACCTCAAATGAATTCAAACTAATAACAAGGTTACATAAAAATCTAGATTTAGTAATACATATATTGAATAAACCATGACAGATAGTAGAATAGTTTGAGCTTGGAAGTCGTTTTGTTGGAAGATAATAACAATATATTATTAAAAAGACGTGAGATTAAAACAGTAATAAAAAATGCCATTGGGTCTATTCCAAGGGAGGAAGCAACAAATTTGGTAGCCGGTAAGATGGGCATAAATAAGAAGAATCTTTTGCCAATTTCTTTAAAAAGTGAATTCGGTAACCCTGATGTTTTAACTTTGATGTATTATTACGATGATATCGAAGAAGCAAAAAAACAGTTACCTCGTTATCGAATTCTCAGAACAATGACAAAAGATGAAAGGAAAAAAATAATAGATGCGGAAAAGTCGATTAAACTAAAGGCAAAACAGGCAGCAGCAGCAGCAGCAAAATCTAAAAAGAAGTAATTTGTTAACACAATAGAGAGGGGAGATTTGCAATGAGTAAAGAGAAAAAAAGAGAAATAAGTGTGTCAAAGTTTTATCAAGTTACTGACAATAAAGTTGAGAGAACAAGAAGGGAGTGTCCCAGATGTGGTAAAGGGGTATTCATGGCTGTGCACAAAGATAGATTAACCTGTGGAAAATGTAGCTATACTGAATTTCATAAAGAACATACTAAAAAATCAAAACAATAGCATTATTCAACCAAATTTTAGGATTTCATTTTTTAAGGCATCTTCTACCACAGTGTTGGCCATAGCAGAAAATGGCAGCTTTATAAAATTGTCTCCAATCATGATTTTCTGGAATGGTAGTTTTTTCTTAATCCAAAACAATTCTGTTTTTTTATCCAATTTTATATCATTGAACCCATTTGCAAATTTTCTATTAAGCAATTTTTGAAGATAAGGGTCTCCTTTGAACACTTTATTAGAATCAAGAGTTTTTTCATTGTCAGAAAATGAATTTTCATATAGTGTGTTGGAAATATTATCTGATGTTACCTCTAAATTTATTATGTTTTTCAATATACTCAAATAGTGTAGAAATTCATGGGCGAGTACAGCGTGAAGAGTTCCTTTCAAACCATACATTATCAATGAAGCAGAAAGTTGGATAACTATTTTTATTCTATTTTCAAGAGTACAAAACGGAATTGTCCTGGCATATAGTAAGGAATATTGCTGATACTCGATATCCGATGTTGCTACCAGTAAATTAGGTTCTATATAATAATGGGGGTAATCTATGGAGGTTATCCGCTCGATCCTATTTATTCCCTCTTCAATTAAGCTCATCCTGTCTGTTATGAGATGATAGGTTCTCTCATCGATCTTCTTTTCTACTAAATATTTTTTGACTAATGCTAATGGGTCAAAACCATTCATCTTATTTCATTTATCATTTATTTAAAATTACATCATTAATATCAAAATATATACATTCGCACTTTGTTTCGAGTATATTGGAAAGACAAGGTTCAATGGGCTCATTACCACCCACGAATTGTTTTATGGGTATTCCATTATCCATGTCTAACAATAATTCCAGTCTGTCCTCTACTGCGTTTACTAACTTCACAAAGTAGATATTTCTTGTAGTTTTCCGGTTCTTGACTCTGAATGTCACTTCACCGCCTAGTTTCTGCATGCGACTTTGAAAATGACTAATATTGCGAACCTTCTCATCAAGTTTAACGTATACTGTTACAAGTATTCTATATTTTCCATAGTAATCAATTTGATTATATCCAATCTTCCTGAAGTGCAATTCTACATCCTCCTCCAAAACCTTTTGCTCATCGGAGCCTTTTATTTTAGGATTGATCACTTTTACAAAGAACGGCCTCCCACTACCAAGAACCAGGCTATACTTATCTTCACTTCCAGTCCATGTTATTTTCATATCCTCTGGATTATATTCTGACCAAACGGATTTTCTAATTGACTGTTCTATCGATTTCTCTTTCTCATCTATCAATTTACGAAAAGTTTGAGAATCCTTTTTTATCCAATTTCTATCTTTTTGGGCTATACCTCTGCCCAACTTTACATATCTTCCAAGAAGATAGATTTCTTTGGCTTTGCAATTTACGCTGAAGCTCAAGTCATATTCAATAACAACGTCAAATTTCAATTCTGGATTTAGGTGATCTATTAAACATTTCTTGTTTTTTCGTATTTTTTCTCTAATCAATAAATTGATTTGGGTTTTTATCCCAGTAGTACCCTTAATTTGGAACATAGATCGTATATAATCCTCATTCTCATAAAATAAGAAGGGAATCCTTGTTCCAATATCGATAGTAGGAATACAATTAGTTGATCCAAACATTTCTGAGGTTAATATTTTATTAACTACTGATGGTAATGTTCCTAGAAAAAAGTTTCTACATATATAACAAACTTTTATGCTAGTCTTTACGATCGAGATAGAAACAGAATATTTCACTAATGACATTCTTTTCTTTGAAAAATTTCTACCATAACAAAATTTACAAAGAGGTATTTGTATTTGATTTGAATTTTCCAACCTCAGAATTTTCAGATTCTCCATGGTTTTTAGCCAAGACCAAACCTTCTTAATAGTCCTTGCATCTGTCGGCCTTTTGCTTGCTTCATCATGGTCTTGGAATTATTATATTGTTTGATAAGGTCCTTAACATCATGTTCCATAACCCCGGAACCTCTAGCAATTCTTTTTCGCCTGGCCTCGTTAATGATATCTGGATTCTTCTTTTCGGCAGTAGTGAAGGACTGAATTATAAATCTCCACTTCTCCATTTTTTGTTGTAGAACATCAAGATGGTCATCTTTTACAAAATTTGAAAGCCCTGGTAAATTCTCAATTACATTTCGGAATCCCATTTTTCCCATGTTTTCCATCTGAGCATAGAAATCTTCAATTGTCATCTTCCCGCTCATAAGCCTCTTTGCTTGATTTTCGTCGGATTGAATCTCTAAATTTCGCGCCATTTCAAGAAGGGCTTTTATGTCTCCCATTCCTAATAGCCTACCCACAAAGCTTGTAGGGGAAAATTGCTCTAAGTCATCAATTCTTTCACCAGTTCCTATAAAAAGGACTTTTGCACCAGTGGCAGAAGAGGCAGCTATTGCCCCACCCCCCTTGGCAGTACCATCCAATTTTGTAATAATGATGCCACTGATTTTTGCATTCTCGTGGAAAATCTTTGCCTGATTGTACGCCTGCTGTCCAATTGTGCCATCGATAACAAGGAATACCTGATCAGGAGTAACGATAGAATACATAGTTCGCATTTCTTCAAGTAATCCTTGTTCCTCTTTGTGTCGTCCCGCAGTATCAATAATTATGATATCCACAGGCTGCTCGTTAAAGAAAACCATTCCATTTTTTACTATTTCTAGGGCATCCTTGTTGCCTTCCTCCCCATAGACTTGAGCATTGATCTTACTACAGTTCATTTTTAGTTGAGTTAGTGCGCCAGGTCGCCAGTGTCAGCTCCGATCACTCCGATCCTATAACCATGTTTAGAAAGCCATCTCGCTAATTTGGTGATAACAGTAGTTTTCCCACTACCCTGTATCCCTAGCATCAAAATAGTGTTCTTTTTATCAGAATTGAAGTTTATTAAATTTTCTTCTACTTTTTTTCTATCAATGGTCTTAATAGCTTCACCACTATACCCCAGCATTTTTGATAGCTCGCCGTATAGAATGGTTATGATGTGGTCTTTTTTAGACAAACCCTTGGCAGGGGTTTCCATTAAGGATCTTTCTTTAAGATTTTTTGTTATTTCTAACACTAATCGAACATTTACGTCCGCAGCTAACAATGCCCTTTGGAGATCTTTACACAATTCATTAATCAATTCTTCATTGATGTCAGAAGCCCCGACAATTTTCTTCAAGGCCAATCTTAAATTATCTTTTAAACTATCAAGCATAGTTGTCTACTTTTCTATTAAATCAATATCTAATATTTCAAACATTCCCCTGATTCCATCCCATGTTATGGTGTGATCTTTGATGTAAATCCTTTTTTATATAAAGGACAATCTAATACAAGTGTTTCAGCTTCTCCGCCCTCAAATGTCATATTAAATTGATATTTAAGACTCAATTTTTTTAGGGTAGAATAATTATCTTTTGTAATTATCTTCCCAAGCCAACTACTATCCAATCCAAGTGCTGCGACTCGAGTAATCATGATTTCAAATCCCTGACCTAGCAACTGTTCATAGTAATAATCACTATCAATGTTCCAAATAGGTGAAACTAATCTTACATTTAGTTTGTCGCAAATATCCTGAAAAATATCTAATTGAAATCTGCTAGAAATACAGCCGTTTATTAATCCATCTACCGAAAATTGTTCTACAGCTTTCTTAATTAAATGGGTTAATTCACTAACTTCATAGTTTTTCTCAGATACATTGCAGGAATGCTCTATCACAGGTACACCTATCACGTTAGAAATTTTACTTAACAAGTTGGTGGTTGGATAATGAAATAATAGACTGTCATCGCTACTTGGATGCATCATTACGATGCAACATAGATCATGTTGTTTTTGTAACGTTGTCTTAAAAATCGCATAAGTGCTATCTTTGCCTCCAGAAAATAACCCTGCCATTCTCAATAATTAAACATATTTGCCAAAGGATATAATCTAATAGTTTTTATAATAGAATGCAATTTTTAGTTCTATGCTAATGCTAAATTCTGAAATACTAGCAGGAGTGGCTATATTCTTACTGGGATTTCTTTTCTTCATAGCTGGACTTTTGAATTCAATTTGGGCAACTATATTCGTAGTAGATTATCTCATAATGGCTATTGGCATTGCGACCATCGGGGTTGGGTTTTGGACCGCCATGTATGAGAAGAAGAATAACCTTCATCATACAGAACATCATCATTAGTTTGGTAAAAAATTATTCGTCTACATAATAGATTAAATTATTTTTTTTAGCGTCTTGAGAGCTTAAACCTATCAATACTTTCTCGAGTTTGTCATTGTCGGGTAGATCGCCATTTATGTTGCCTGGTAGTACGAGGGTTAAGTTAATGTCCGAATTTAGTACATCACGTAGTTCTTGGTTGGCCGTAGTGACGTATGGTCTTAATGCTCCCCTAAAAACCTCTGACCTTGCACGGACTTCACCAACAATTTTCTTCCCTACTGGCGAAATAGGACCGACGATTACAATGTTTCCCTTAGCTCCCTTAAATAACGAAGGATCATCTAACGCCTGACGCGTAGTCATTGATAATACTGATTCGGTTGCGACAAGGTGTGGGATATTAATGAATTTATCCACCAAGGTGTCCCATTCTTGACGATCAAGCGCGGTTAGTTTATTATCATAGTCGTAACTACCGGTAAAATGTATGACTGAATCTGTCCTACCATATCTTGAATTGATTGTATTGAATATTTTCTTTACTGTATTCTCATCAGCCATGTCGATAGCGTGATGGTGAAATCCTTCAAACATCTTGCTCATTTCTGGAGATTTCTCATCGTTTTGTGTAAGGATAATTAGTTGTTTTACGTTCATATTGTTAATCTTCGTAGCAATTTTCTTGACAAAGTTCAACAATTTTTCTTCTGTACAAGTCATAGTAATCAAAATTGTTTTATTTTCTATAGTCTTGTCCTGATCAATTTCTATAGTCCTTTCAACTATTGGCTTGACTGGGTAGAAAACTCTGTCATTTGGAATGACTTTCCCGTTTAATAACCTGATCATTTCGTCACTTGCTAGACTATGTACCATATCTGCTACATCATCCTGCGATAAGAATTCATTATCCACTATCATCTTCTTCGTATTGTTCTGTACCTTTTCAGCAATTTCCTGTATCTTGGCCAAAAGTTCTTTCGCCAAGCGTTGTGTCGAGGCAGGATCTAAACCATCGTATTTTTCAGCCAGGGAAATCGCTATTTTCTTTGATTCATTGTCGATTCTTTCGGGTTCATCGCCTAAATATGGTAACAAAGCAACCGAAATCTCTTCGATTTGCTTGTGACTCAAACCGGGAAAACCACCTACCCTTAAAAATTCAGCTGCTGCTTTTGGGTATACAGTTTTATATATTCTGTCTGAGTGGACTGGACCAGGATTTGTTGCAACAGCTTTGATACCTTTCTCAACTAATTCCCATGCAAAACATTCTGATAGTCTATTCTTCGCACCCTGTGCTGCAGTGTACGGTGTTCTAAACCTATAAGGCCTCTGCTCATATTTGTTCTCCTCAGTGAAAAAAGTGGAGATTGTAATTATCTTGCCAGTGTGGTTGAGTATTTTTAAAGCTTTGATACTTGTCCAAAAAGTACCTGTAAGGTGTATTGAAACACAATCTTTAAACTCTTGATAACTCGAATTAGTAAAAATCTTAACTGGACCAGAAACTCCGGCATTATTTACAATTATGTCTATATGACCAAAGTCGGTACCAATTTTATCAAACATCTTGTTAATTGCTTCAAAATCAGAAACATCTACTCCTGCATAATAAGTTACGGATGATTCAAATTTTTCATCGGTGATTATTTGTTTTAATATATTAGAAGCATCGATCAGAGGTTCTTTCCTCCTCCCTAAAATTATGATATTGTAACCTAATTTAGCAAATTTTCTTGCCACAGCTTGACCAATCCCTGTTCCGCTCCCCGTAACAAGTATTGTTTTGTCACTCTTATTCATTTTAACATTTAATGACACATAAATCTCTAATATTAATTGTTTATTGCCCAAAGCATTTTTGAACGAATAATTCATATATTTTGTAAAATGTGTTTTGCTTCTCCATAATTATAATAAAACTTATAAAATAAGTATCATTTCAGTGATAATATAGAAATGGGGAATTATGGAATTATAAGAGAATTTATTGTATTGGGGGTAAATAATTAAGTGAAAATAAAATTTGGTTTGACATTTGGCCTAAACGTCGCTAGATTGGGGCTGGATGAATTGCAGGTTATAACTGCAGCGCAAATAGCCGATAGAACTAATTTTGACTCAGTATGGGCAATGGATCATACAAATGTGCCTCAATGGAAAAACGCTGTAGTAAATGATGCCTGGTTAATGTTAGCAGCAATTGGGTCGGTGACCAACAACGTAGAGTTAGGGACATGCGTAACAGATGCTATTAGAAGGCACCCTTCAACCATAGCTTTATCGACGGTGACACTTGACAGGATAACTAAGGGTAGGGGCATACTGGGAATTGGTGCTGGGGAAGCTCAGAATGTGGTTGATTTTGGCATTGAGTTCAGTAAACCAGTGTCAAAATTTAAGGAGCAATTGGAAGTCATAGAGAAGCTTTTTGAATCCGATCCGGACAATCATGTAAATTACCAGGGTAAATATTATAGCCTTGTTGAAGCTTGCTTACAAGCAAAACCTATCAGAAAACCGCGACCACCGGTATATATCGCTGCCGGGGCACCAAAAACTCTAGAGCTGTGTGCAACTTATGGCGACGGTTGGATTCCTATTGGCTATACTCCAGCTTTATTTGAACATCATGCAAATGTAATTAAGGATCATGCAAAAAGATTAGGCAGGGACATATCCAACTTTGAGTTTGCAAACGATGTTGATGTTTATTTTTCTGCGGACGGAGAAGCGGCATGGGAAAAAATGAAAAAAGCTGTTAAAGTCAGCCTTTACAAACCTGAATTATTGAAAGTTCACAATATACAACAGGATTCCGAGTTTGATTTTAGGAGATACTTCACAGAATATGCTATGAACAAACCAGAATTGATGGAACAAATGAAAAAAGCATCTTTACAAATCCCTGATGATGTGGCACGAACTGCTATAGGTGTTGGTAGCCCAGACGATGTAATAGAAATGTTAGAACGATTTATTAAAGCGGGTACAAACCATTTTATAATTCGCTTCTGGGGTGAGGGGCTTTATCAAAACATAGAGACCTTTGGGAATAAAGTTGTTCCTTATTTTGCTGACATGCAAAAATAACCTTTTTATTTCTCAAAAATAAATATCTAATGATTTGGTTTTCTGAAGTTGCATTGATTCTTTCCTGACTTTCTTGTTTCCTCTGTTTATGGATTCTGCATCATATCCCAAATTGACTAGATAATTAGCAAACTCTTCTTGAAATCCATGAAATGTGTATATTTTGCGGGGATTGCATTGTTTTACAACTTCCAGTAACTCGCTATGATCACAATGATCGCTAAAAGGGATCACATAATCTAAGTTCATCATGTTTCCGTAATTTCTATTTATTGCCCATCCGCTGAACCCTATAGTAATTGCGCCATACTTTTCCCGGTATTGAGATATGTTGGGACGCTTGCCGTTAGTTAAAGGATGTATCATTAACCAAGGTCCCTTATCCAATAAACCCAGTTCTATTGCATCAGACAATGATGTAGAATCTTCTAAAGACACTCCAAATTGCTTGTACATTTGATTGAACTTGAATATTTCATCATGGACGATTAGAGGCTTCCAAGCGCCAAATAGTGAGGTAAGGACCTGTGCCTTCCCTAATGAATATCCCATTAAGATGACCGGGATTCCTCTGCTGTACATTTCTGAAATTAAGGAATTTACCGAATGGGTAATATGTTCTATTGGAGGGAAAATGTATTCAGGCTTCCCAAAGGTTGTTTCAATAATCAGGGTTTCGGCTTTTGGGATAGAAGTCTTTCTAAGAAATGCTCTATCTCTCATAGATAAGTCGCCAGTATAAAAAATCTCGTTTCCAATTAAAAGACCTTTCGATCCTAAAATGTGTCCAGTATCAACCAATGTGCAATCATCTTGAAAACAAATTTCCTTATCAAAGAAGTAGCCACGAAGGTTTGCAATCGCAACTGTTTCAGGTGAACACATGATCTTATTTCTTAAATTGAATTTTTTGATTGCACTCTTATTTAACAAATGATCGATGTGTGCGTGCGAAATGAATACATAATTATCATCTAATATTTGCCTCGGGTCCAGGTATATTTTTTTTTCCTTGCTTGTAAGTATTATTTGCTGTTTTGTGTCCGAGGTTACTTGGTATAGCACTCTTAGAATATCCTAACAGAGCTTATTTATTTAATATTATTACGTTTATTTGAGAACGTTAAAATTAAATTTATATTGAATCAAAATTAAGGAATTGAATCAATCCAAGATTATTTATGTTTTGCTTGATGGGATAGGCGACTTACCACATCCTGATTTAAATTATTTGACCCCGTTGGAAGCGGCATATACACCACATCTTGATAGCATTGCCAGAATGGGAGTTTCGGGCCAAGTTGTGAGCGTTGGAGACGGAATTGCTCCTCAGTCTGATATAGCAGTTTTCAATATGTTGGGGTACAATTTTAGGGATATTGCATATTTTGGGAGGGGAGTTGTAGAATGTATAGGTTGTGGTATTGAGTATAAGGAGGGAGATTTAGCACTAAGAGGAAATTTCGCAACCATCGACCCTACGAATAAGAAAATTCTGGACAGACGTGCTGGTAGAATTGTGACCGAGGCGGACTCGGCTGCAATCTGCAATCTTATCAGAAAGAATGTTAAGATAGATGGGGTGAAGTTCTCGATAGAGCCAACTATCGGGCATAGAGTTGTTTTACGGTTTAGTAAGAAGGGTACAACATTAGGTGAGAATGTTACAAATACTGATCCTGCATATGATAAGGTAAATGGAATTGGTATCGCACTGGATACCTCCGGGGGGGATATGCATGTTGCTGAATCAAAACCAAAGGATACAAATTCTCAATTATCAGCCACAATCATAAATCAGTTTTCTGATCAAGTAATAGAATTATTAGATAATTGTTCGGTGAATATGAATAGGAAGCAAAAGAATTTGTTATCAATAAATTGCATTTTGTTGAGAGACGCTGGGAATAGATATCCTCATTTACAGAGTATTAATGATAAATACAATTTGAAATTCGCATCTCTTGTTGATATGCCCGTGGAAATCGGAATTTCCCAGATACTGGGAATGAAGTCGTATAACGCTGGTTCGCCAGATGACTATGAATTGAAAGCTAGTGAATTACTAAAGATATTAGGAAACCACGATGTTGTTTATGTCCATATTAAAGGTCCTGATGAATTTGGGCATGATGGGAATGCTAAGGGTAAGAAAAGTAATATAGATGAAATTGATAAACGTTTTTTTGGAAAAATTTTAAAAGGGATTAGCAAAATCACGGGGGTAGAAATCTATTTCATAATTTCAGGAGACCACTCAACACCCTGTATAAAAAAGGCCCACACCGACGATCCCATTCCTATAATTGTTTCTGGCCAAGGTATTAAGAAAGATGCTACATCGAGATTCACAGAATCAAATTCTAAAAGGGGATCATTAGGTAAAATTTATGGATATCAAGTGTTAAATACCGCCCTCAAGCAATTAGAAAACCGCAAAATTTGATCTTACAGGTTACATAGTGGGTTTAAATCTTAAGAGCGCTCCAATTTTTCCAAGGCTTTGAATCTGAGCCCCCTCTTCGGTTTTAGAAGATATTATGTCAAGTTTTGTTCCCGAGAGTGAGGCATTTTCTTCCAGATAGTCTATGAAATCCTTTTCATTAATTGTGTAGTCCTGCCCACCACATTTAGAACAAGGGCTAGAAATTATGTTTTGTTTTGTTTCGACTAGTTTGTCCCTTTCAACTATTTTTTCATACCTGTAATCGCATTTCCTGCAAATTACTTCTAGGTATATTAAATCAATGCTATCGGTTGCAATTATAGAATCAGTTATTCCTGCCTTTAAATTATTTACAACATCATTCATACCATATATTCCTAAACCCTTTCCAGAAAAAACTTCACCCATGAATTTTTTAACTATTTTCTTTTCCTCCATGGATCGGAATTCCGACATTATTCCTTGATCATTTACTTTGTCTATGATTTCCCTTACTCCTTCGTCACCAGAATAAGAGGTATCAAGCGTTGCAACGATATTATTTTGCAGCCTATAGTCGAGATATTCCTCTCTAATGAAAGTCTCTTTTGTAGGTCCTGGGCCGCCTACGATCAGACCCTTGACTGTATATTGATCAATAAAAATTTTTTGGGCATAGTTTGCAACACGATGATAATATTCATTAAGTTCATTATCTCTGAGACGTTCAAACCTTCGCGCCGATTGTCCTCCTTGGCGGTGTTTACCTGAAACTCCAGATGTCAAAGTTTCAATTGTTTCCCATCTATCACCGGTTAAAATTCCTAACCCTGCCTCTTGAGTGTCTATAGATATAATTGCAATAGTACGATCATCCTTTAGCATTTCTTTAATATGATCAATCCAAAAATGATCATCACATCTATACAAGTTAATCTGAACTGGTTTTGGGGGTACAACCGTAAATATTTCTATTTTTTCAGTTCCTAAACCTTTTCCAGTAGGTATGGCCCCGCAAAAAATAACTAACCCATTTTCAGGAGGCTCCTTATATAATTTTAATTGCTCCATTGTTTTGTTAAGGGCATCTTGAACATGATTTCTGGTCAAATCTGATTTTATGTTTGATGCAGTTCCGGCTTCATTTCTCAATTGCGCTATAACATCATAGATTGGCCTTTTTGGTGGAATATAAACAGTAACTAGTTCAGTACCATGACCAGAAATCTTTGATAGGTCATTTAACATTTTAGTTAATTTATATTTTTTTACTGAATCCCATTTTTCGTCGCTACTTGACTGAGGCACAAATGTTGTTTGCTTTTACTTAATTTAATTTTTGACAATTTAGACCCATCAGGAACCTAATCCCTAATTGAAAATTACAGAAAACTACATTTTTCAATATATTTTACAAAAACGTAATTTTGTCGAATGATCAGGACCATTTACTTAATTTTTTATATTAAGAATTAATCCTTTTACAAAAAAAGGATACATAATACTTATTTAAAGCAATTTGGAGAACTTTTTAGGTAGAAAAATTGTCGGAATTAAGAAAGGATTATTATGTTCAAGATAAGTTTGTTTTAATACCCAATAATATTGATCACACAAACAAAAAACCTGAAATCATTTTCAATAATAAGCAATCTCATCCTGTTACTAACACTCAAACATGCCCGTATTGCCCTGGATCTACCGGGGATTGCGACAATCTTGTATTATCTTTTGTAGTCAAGGAAGGGATATTGCAAAGACTATATGATACAACTGATGATGAGAATGAGAATTGGTCGATCCGAATTTTTGAATGCACGAATCCCCTAGTAACCGCTCACTCAAATCAACAGTATTCAGATAGACCATTTTATAGGGAGCCAGCATGCGGATATGACCTTATCATCGTTCCAACCCCGAAACACGATATCACTCTTTCAGAATTGTCCATTGATCAATGGACTAATTTGTTATTAGTACTCCAGGACAGGGTGAGATGGTTGTACAGCCAGCGGGGTGTGACATATGTTGCTATATATGCCAGTCGGGGAACAAATGGGGGCAGTAAAATAAAACATCCTCATTTCCATATCACGACATTTTCTTCAATCCCTCCGATTATTGAAAAAGAAGCAAAAACCTTTCACCAATCCATGAATGAAAGCGGAAGTTGTCCTGCATGCAGTATGATAGAGTCTGAAATTAATGGTCCCAGACAATTGTTCTCTACTAATGGTTTCATAACTTTAGTTCCATGGGCACCCACCTATAATTACGAATTTTGGATTTGTCCTCGAAAACATTCTACCTTTTTTTCCAAGGCAAGTCAAAAGGAAATAAACGATCTGGCCTTGGTGATTTGTTCTTCCTTACGAGGGATGGATAAAATACTGGGCAAAACGGATTTTAGCATGGCTTTTCATATTTCACCAGAGAAAAAGAATAGTAGGCAATTACACTGGCATATAGAAGTGTACCCTCTAATTTCTTCTTGGTCTGGATTGGAAAGGGGGTTTGGGATATACGTTAATACACCAAATCCTGAAGTTTCAGCTAAAATATTGGGAGAAGCTTCAAGAAAGGAATTGGCAAATCTGATCGGAGTACATTAACAGTCTCGTAACAATATTAAAATATTGTATCTTTTAAAATGAAAATATAGAAATGTTTAGAGCAGGCGAATGGTTGTCAATTGCAGTTTTGGGCCTGGTTATTTTATTCATATTTAACTCAATTGCCTTCTTCACTTTTCTAATTGGTCCTGAGGGGACTGGCCCAACAACCACCGTCGAACCATCCACTGCATATCTTCAATTCATTTTCATGTCACTAGCACCGGCAATAGGACTTTCATTTTTTACAAACGTATTATCCGAAGGATCACGGTTATCCTCCTTACTAGTATTAGCATCTGGAATTTGCTTGATATTCGGTATG
>WHSX01000089.1 GCA_009379865.1 Candidatus Nitrosocosmicus sp. | reverse complement strand
GCGATTTCTTGGAAAAAATTATTCAATATTTACCTAATGCAGAAGGTATTGAAAAGAGCGCCGACATATTCTTCAAATTAGGAAGATACAAGCCAGATTATATTAAAATTGGTGATGCTTATAATGGAATAGAAAAAAAGTATGATTTAATATTTGTTGGATGGATGGAGCCTGGAGTAGATTACAGGGATAAAATTGCTGCAAGTACAGATGTAATAATTACAACTTTGGATCAAGGTTTAAGCCTTGCAGTAGAGTTTGAGGGACACGGGTTTGAAAAAATAGCAAGCTGGATAACTCCATCCTGGGATGATATAAACACAGAAATAACTAACAAATACTATTCAAAAATATCACACAGAACCATTGAATTTTTAAGACAGCTAAGGGGAGCACACAATTTATGGTATGTTTATTCTAAACCAAAATACAAAGACATCATAAAAGAAACATTAAGAAAATGTCTTAAATATGAAGGGCAAAGAGAAATACATACTTATGAATTTGAGGATGTTTTAGATGACGCAGGATATGGATATTTAGAGAGCATTATAAGTAGTAATGAAGAGTATCTATTGTGGAATATTGATTTTAGTTAATAATAATGCAAAAAGACTAATATGATAAATAAATTAAGTAGTTTTCATTGAAAGTTACAACGTTAGGAGCTGCCAGAGAAGTTGGAAGATCCGCATTCTTGATTAATTCAAATAATACAAATATTCTACTAGATTACGGGGTTCTTTTAAAGAAGGAACCTCTTTTTCCGATTCAAGTGAATCCAAAGGATATTGATGCAGTCGTGATAACTCATGCACATTTGGATCATTCAGGATGTACTCCATCCCTTTTTCTTCAAGAAGATTCAAATCTAGAAGCTTTAGCAACTATGCCTACATTTGAACTCTCCGAGCTGCTAATTCAAGATATGATAAAAATATCAGGATTCTATCTTCCTTTTCAGTATCATGATTTAGTGAACATGTTAAACCATGCAAGACATCTAGATTACAAGAGTAGTCACACCGTAAGGGACACAAACATTACTTTTCATGAATCAGGACACGTTATTGGTGGTGCAACAGTTTTAGTTGAATCAGATGGAAAAAAACTGTTCTATACCGGTGATATGAATACACGAGGTTCAAAGGTTCTGAGACCTGCCGACCTTGATGTAGGCGACATTGATATGTTAATAATTGAGAGTACTTATTCGCAAGCAGAGCAGGTTCCCAGGGAACAATCTGAAAGGGAATTAGTAAAATTTGCAAAGGAAGTGGTTGAGAGGAATGGTGTATTTTTCATACCTGCATTTTCTGTTGAAAGAGCCCAAGAAATTGCTTGCGTACTTAAAACATACAATTTTCCATACAAAATTGCTATGGATGGTATGGCATTAAAAACCAATGATATCATGCTCAGATATCCAAAGTATCTTAGAGACCCTCAGATGTTTAAGAGTTCCATTGAGGATGTTGAAAGAATAACAAGTTGGCAAAGAAGGAAAAGGGTAGTTAAAGAACCCGGAGTGATAATTTCTCCGGCTGGTATGTTAGTTGGAGGTACAGCAGTTTTTTATATAGAGGAAATTTGCAAGAGCCAATACAATGGAATTGCTCTGGTTTCCTATCAGGGAGAAGGAACGCCAGGAAGATCTTTACTCGATAAGAGACAAGTAACTTATAATGGAAGAACAATAAAATGTGTGGCAGAAGTAAATAGGTTTGACTTTTCAGGACATAATAGTAGGACAGAATTATTTGAGATTTTAGATAAGGTGAAAGGAAACCCTCAAGTATTGACTGTTCATGGCGATAACTTATCATGCACCAAATTTGCGGAAGAAATTGTTGAAAAGTATGGGTATAAGGCTCAGGCTCCAGATGCCGGTGAGATAACCACGGTTTAACCAAGAAAAGAATGTGATATTGCATATAACAGCAGCCCCCAGTAAGATTTTCTAGCAATTGAATAACAGATATACTATCAATATTAATTCAACCATTAATAGCGGACAATCCTTTCTTTGGGAAAAAAGAGATAAATCATGGTATGGAATATATGAAGAATCGATATTAAAAATAACCGAATATGAAAACAATGGTGAAAAAGTATATGAATATGATTCTTTTCCTAAAATAGAGAACTGGCAACAACATGTTTTTAGATTTGATGACAAATACGATCAGATTATTAATGAAATTTCTGGAAAGGACACAATAATAGACAATGTAACGAAAAAATATCCGGGATTACGGATTATGAGACAAAGACCAATTCAATGTATTATATCATTCCTATGTTCCAGTAACAATAATATTCCAAGAATTCGACTGATATTAAGAAATCTCTCCAAGAAATTTGGAAAAAAAGTGGAATGGGATAGTAATGAATTTTATACATTTCCAAGTCTAAGAACGCTACACACTACTTCTATACCAGAACTCTTACTTTGTGGATTGGGATACAGAGCAGAATTTGTAATAAAAACAGTAAGAGAAATAGTAAAACAAGAAATTGACATGGCAAAATTAGCAGAAATGGACTACGATAAAGCAAAACAAGAAATATTGAAGTTAAGTGGAGTTGGAGACAAAATAGCAGATTGTATCTTATTATTTTCTTTAAACAAATTAGAAGCATTTCCAATGGATACTTGGATTATAAAATTTTTTCAAAAAAAATTGAATCAAATCTTAGACGAAGATATGAAAATAAAGGAAAAGATTACTCCCAACCAATATAGAGTCTTATCAAAAAAAATTCGAGATCACTATGGAAGATATTCTGGATATGCCCAGCAATATCTTTATTATAGTATCAGAGAAGAAAATGGAAGAAAATGGTAATAGGCTTTGATCTATCTACTTATTTCTCTTTTTTTTATTATCGGTTGATTTCTTTGAAGATGTAGAAGTTGATTTCTTAGAACTAGAGGGGGTATTTTTTGTTGTTTTGGTGGGCGTCTTAGAACTAGAGGGGGTATTTTTTGTTGTTTTGGTTGTAACATTTTTCTCTATTTTTAGTATTCTTTTATCCATTTCCTTGAGTAAAGATTGAGTCTGTTTAAGAGATACGGACTGCTTTTCAATAGAATTGAGACCTTTTTGTAATGGTTGCGTTACTTTTTGTATCTTTTGAATTTCTTTAAACAGTTTATCCACATTCTTATTAATGATCTCTAAGTTTTTAGTTATAGGAGTTAAATCGATGTCCATATAATCAGATTTCTTTTCCATCGTTTCTTTCTTATTTGTGCGATTTGATTTTCCATCCTCATCATCCTCATCATCCTCATCATCCTCATCAGCCTCATCAGCCTCATCATCCTCTTCTAATTCTAATTCTAATTCTTCTTCCTCTTCATCATCCTCTTCTAATTCTTTTTCTAATTCTTTTTCTAATTCTTCTTTTTTATCTTCGTTATTATCTAAATTATCAGATTTTGAAGTGTCATTATCTAAATTATCAGATTTTGAAGTGTCATTATCTAGAGATAGAACGCGATCATCATCTACTACTATTATTTTCTCTTTTTTATTAATAGGAAAATATTGAACTTCTAAAGACATATCTATACAGTGAAATAAAATACCAAATATTAAAACTGATCTCTATAAAATATTACAAAGTAATAAAAAAATACTAGCTAATTTAATGGTTTCAATTCCTCTGTAAAAGTATTGTAAATAGACAATGCTTCTTCTTCGCTTTTCGCTCCCACAATCGTGGCGGCTCCACTCGTAAGGAAGCTAATGAGTAGTTGACTTTGAAAAGACACTGTTATACCCAAATTGCCTTTTGATTTCAATACATACCCATTAGATTCGGCGATTTTCAAAATGTTTGATAAATCAATCTCGTTTGTAATTTGGGCGGGGGTAACAGTGTACGTTCTCTTGCCTCGATCTCGTCCACATAATTCTTCTACCATAATAGACGGTATTTTGATATCTTTTTGTTCAACATGCAATCCGCAGGAGGGACATTCGTCATGTCTATTCATTTGAATTTTATCAAAAACTAAATCATTTAGATCGACGTATAATAATTTATTGACTAATGATGGCTGCTGTCCAATTGCGATTTTTACTGCTTCAGATACCTGAATTCCAGAGACAAGATAAAGAATTGATGGATGTACTCCCTCAGTGCTGCATGTTGGCATTTCATCCTCAGACAATTCAGGAAAGATGCATCTAAGACAAGCACTCTGATTTGGGATGATAGTACAGACTGAACCAACCATTCCAAGCGCTCCAGCATAAATAAAAGGTATGCCTAGTCTTAAGCAAGCATCGTTTAGAGCATATCTAGCATCGATACTATCCAAAGCATCGATAACTATATCATATCCTTTGATTATTTTTTCAGCGGTAAATTTAGTAACAGAAATAGGAATGGCTTCTATTTTAACACTAGGATTCATTTTCTGTAAACGTTCTAAGGCAGCCTCAACTTTTACCTTTCCTATATCTGCATCAGTGTACAAATGTTGTCTGTGAAGATTAGAGATCTCTATTACATCTCTGTCAACTATTCGAATCTCTCCTATTCCCATTCCAACTAACTGAGCTAAAACCGGGTTTCCTATTCCTCCTGCACCGACAACACATATTTTTGTATTTTTGAGTTTTTCCATCCCGACATAACCAATTTCCTCGAGCATAATTTGCCTCGAATATCTTAGCATATCTTGATTGGTTATTTCAGCTCCACCGGCAACTGCAGGTAGAATATAAATAGAATCACCTTCTTTCAAAACTGAACCCATTCCTGCATTGTTAAAACGCATATTTTTTCCATTAATATAAATATTAATTAATGCTCTAGGCTTTCCATTAATGTCTATAACTCTACGTTTAAAATCATCGCCCATAATACCTGATACAATGTTGAATGCTTCATCCAAAGTTGAAGCATCAATAGACATTTTTTTTTCTCCTGCACCTTTGTTTAAAACTGATGGAACAACAAATTCTATTGTGGTCAATTTATAATTAACACCGTAATTTTTCGATTTATATCCGTTTGTTCAACGTATCATTGCGGAAACTAGCCTGATATCAGGTTTTACTGATCTAGGAGTAGGAAGAAGATCAGTAATAGATTCAGTAGTTTTAAGTCCGTTACCAGTAACATAACATACTATATTTTCGTCTTTATCGATTTTATTTTCCTCTATTAGTTTCTTTAAAACACCTACTGCCACACCACCAGCAGGTTCGGTGAATATTCCTTCGGATTTTGCAAGCAATAAAATGGCATTTTTAATTTCAGAGTCAGTAACTTTCTCCCCTATTCCATTATATTGCCTTAGACGTTTTAGTACATATAATCCGTCACCAGGATCCCCTATTGCTAAGCTTTTTGCAACAGTATTAGGCTTTTCTACGGGTATAACTTCATTAGATCTATTCTTATAAGCATCAACAATAGGTGCGCATCCATTAGGTTGGGCAGCAATTATCCTTAAATTAGAAATATCAGAAATTAATCCTAGATTCATTATTTCTTCAAATCCTTTACAAATGGCATTCAACATAGCTCCACTTCCTACTGGAATTACTAGTACATCAGGGACGGTCCAATTCAATTGTTCCAATACTTCAAACGCTAGTGTTTTAGAGCCTTCGACGTAGTAAGGTCGCATATTTATATTTACAATTCCATAACCATTAGAATCTCCAATTACTGAAGCAATTCTATTAGCATCATCATAGGTACCATCTACCGCTACAAATTTGCCTCCATATGACAAAGCTTGTAAGATTTTAACATCTTCTATGTCAGAGGGTGCGAAAATGTAACAAGGTAAATTTGCCTTTGCTGCATGAGCGGCGGTAGCAGATGCGAGATTTCCAGTAGATGCACAACCCACGGCCGATAAATTCATCTCTTTAGCTTTTGATACTGCAACCCCTGCTGGCCTATCCTTAAAAGAGAAAGTTGGATTTACAGAATCGTTTTTAATGTATAAATTTTTAAATCCGCCAAGACTATTACCCAAATTATCTGCTTTTTGCAACGGAGTGATCGCACCATTTAAACTGACTATATTTTTCTTATCTTCTATCGGAAGAATTTCAAAATATCGCCAATAAGTTAAATCAGAACGACTTTCAAATGTATGCTTAGTAATGGTAGTATCTATTTTATATTGGACATCTAATGGCCCAAAGCAATCCTCACAGATATATATAAATCCTGGGGAATACTCTTTATTGCATTCCCTACATTTTAGTGCACTTATAATTCCCATTATTTCTGAATACAAAAGAACAATATGATAGATAAATCTCTCTAAATAATATTCAGTATTACTTAACTATTGGGAATCGATCATCCTAATTCATTATGAAAACATGAACGATTTCCTGTATGACAGGCAGGTTTCATAGAATTAACCAGATATAATAATGCATCAGAATCACAATCAACTAATATTTTTTCTACTGGTTGAATATTCCCCGATTCTTCGCCTTTCATCCACAATCGATTATGAGAAGTACTCCAAAAATGTGCATTTCCAGTTTCAACAGTTTTGGTTAAGGCGTACTTATTTGCATACCCAAGCATCAAAATATCTTTAGTTCTTATATCTTGAACCACTACAGGGATGATTCCATTTCGTTTTTCAAAATCGATTTTATCTATGGATTTTAACAACCTAAAATATTGGATCAAAAAGGTATAAGAATTTTCTATAATACTAAAATTTACTCCTAAATCTTTGGAGTATTTTTATTAAATAGTATAAGATACTCATTACAATAAAGACATAATTGTTGATGATGAATAAACGGAATAAACCTAGTGACGAGAAAACTCTGCATATAGGATTTGATGACACTGATTCGATAAATGGAAGATGTACTACCCACCTTTCTTATTTAATATCAAATATGTTAATAAGAAAATTTCAGGTAGAATTTGTTGATTTTCCCCTATTAATAAGACTAAATCCCAATGTTCCTCTTAAAACTAGAGGAAATGGTGCAGTCTGTTTAAGAATAAGAGGTAGAAATTATGAAAAAATCAAAGAGGAGATCACTTATACCATAGAAAACTATTCCGAATTAGAAAACGGAGCCAATCCTGGTGTAGTTTTTTATGAAGGAAATGACATTGGCAAAGACTTGATATCGTTTAGTGGAAGTGCTATGGATACCATATTAAGTAAACAATTAGCCATAAAAATAGCTAGTAAGAATAATATGCAATTTAGCATTTTTGGAAAAGGATATGGAATTGTAGGTGCTCTTGCAGCAACAGGCTGTCTTTTAGATTCGGATCATACATTTGAAACAATTGCATATAGAAGTAAAGAAAATATTGGAACTAACAGAAAAACAGATGACTTTAAAGTAAAAAAATTAAGCGAGCAATCATATCCATATACCTACAATAATTTTGACATTAAAAATAAAAGAATACTAATTACCCCTCGTGGGCCTGACCCAGTGTTTTGTGGTATTAGAGGAGAAGACCCATTTATAACCACATTATTTCTGAAAAACTTGTGTATCGAAGAAGAATTAGACGGCTATATGATATTCAGATCCAATCAAGGAACGAATTTACATCTAGTCAAAGAGAACAATGGAATTAACATTAAACCATATACCTCAGGACGTATAATTTGTCAGGTTGTATCTACACCATCCGTAATTAATGGTGGACATGTAATATTCAAAATAAAGGACAGGTTTGGTATTATCTTACCAGTTGCGGTTTACAAACCTACTGGTCTAACAAAGATTGCAAGCATGTTAATAATTGGAGATAGGATCGAGGTAGGGTATGGCGCACATCTAAAATCAAATAATCTATTTACACTCAACTTGGAATACCTCATAATCAAAGAATTAGCAAGAGTGTATAACATTAGAAACCCCACTTGCGAGAAGTGTTCTAAGAATATGAAATCAGAAGGAAAGAATAAAGGATATCAATGCTATATTTGTAAAACAAGAATTAGAAATAGTGGAAAAATAAAGACGGAAAAAGATAGAAAACTAAAGTCTGGTCTATATATTCCGGAACCTATTGCGCATCGACATCTCACCAAACCATCATCCAGGTATGGTATGGAAAAGCGATTTAATAGTATGGAAATAAAGTATCTGCTAAAAAGTACAAAGTGGATAAAAAATAGCGGGGGGTTGATTTGAACTTACGGCTGGCTTTAAAGGCACAGAAACCGCTCTGCGGGTTATGAGCCCGCCGGGATAACCTAGCCCCTAAAAAGGTCTGGCTTCCCCACCCCGCTAAATAATACTGGTAATATAAGGAGTATATATACGGTATAGATGAATGAATTGAATCGAGATCAAGCAAAAGACAAAGAGATTCATTTCTGGTTTTTTTATTTGCGAGACTGGGTCTTGTTAGTTTATTATGAACATATTAAAAATATTTTGTATTTGAGTATTATTCTAATTACAACATACAAAATTTTAGCATAAATACATAAATTATTAATGTATGTCTTATTACGCAAGAGATTATTGTAGAAGAATAACTCAAAAGTAAATCATGCTTAAAATACGGAGTCGATATAATTGTTCGTATAATACAAGATTTATTAAAATCGACTTGATTAAACGCTCAGGTTAACTGTGTCCATCAAAGACCTATTGACTTGTATATTTAGTAGTATATACTTTGTAGGGCTTCTCATTATGCTTGTCAATATATTTCCAGTTCATATTTTCTAAAGAAACCTTTTCAAAGTCGGATTGTGTTTTAGGATGTAATAATGTATAGATTGTTCCTCCTACAGAAATCCTATTAGGTAGAGTAATCGATGTTATTTTGACTGTAACGTTCATGACATATCCTATTAAATCTATTTGAGAACTTTTATCTTGTCCATACTGAATAACAATGTTTTCTCCTTCAGCCATGCCTATTTTAATCTGCAATTCAGAGTAACCGTGTCTATGAAAAACGGGATTAATATCATTTCTTAGTACTGATATCATCGATTTAGCGCAACGATATGCTCAATCACATACAAGATATTTATTGAATCCTGAAGGAAAAAATGATATGATGGCGTCGCCTACGTATTTTAAAACAAAGCCTCCATAACTTTCTATTACTGAGGATAATTCATGAGAAAATGCTTTTATGATTGTAACGAACTTTTCGGTAGGTAGTGCCATACTCATTTTAGTAGAGTCTACCATATCGGCACACATTATGACAAGGTCAACTTTAGAATTTACGTGTAGAAGAACCTTTGACCACTGTCTATAGAAGTATGGTACTGATATCTTTCTTCTAATACACTTTCTAAGCGGCCCTGTCGTAAATTACAAAGTGTTTTAAAGTCTAAGATACTATTTTCTTTAAGATTTATCATATTTTCAGTGGTAATTTCATCTGAACTCTTATCTTTAATGTTTCTTATAGAGTTGTCACTTTTATCATGGTTATCATTCTTGATTGATTTCAGAGTGTTAAATACTATAATATTATATAATAATTTTATTATGTTTTGTTGTTTGGTCATAAAATCTTTATATCATATTCTTTTCTTTTTCACTATCTTTTGAAATCCGGTATTTATTACCGATCATTTGACTAGGCCTATTCAAACTAGACAAAAATGGATTAGGAAACAGAACCTATTTCTACCTTTATTCACTTTACCGTATATATAAAAACCAAATAATCTCAAACTTCATTATAATGTTAATTGAACCCCTTTACATAAGACTCAAACTCCCTTGCACCCATACTGAATCAATTTTAAGTAATGACCTTATAAGCAGGTTAAACCAGGTCAACGCTACAAATTTTTCAGAGGGTGGCTAAAACAAATTCAGGTCTGTGATAGAACAGCAAATCAATTGAAAATATATAAAAATTCACGACGAGATGGTGGGTTTTCTCCGATCTAATAACGGGTTACTTGATTTTTAGCGAAAAGCATGTCCTTAATTTGTCTTGATCATGAAAGAATCTCATCGACAGAGAGAAAATTAAGGCAAATAATTCCTTATCCGTAAATAATTTAAGGTCAATTCACGTATTATAATATACTTTTATAAAAGATTGTAGGCTTTGGTGCAAGCCAATAAAGGTCTTGAGATAGCATAACAGATCTCAATACCAAGACCTAATACCTGCGATAAATTCTGATAAGTTAATTTTAAGCCTGGGGATGACATTTGTTGTATCTACAATCTTTTTTATTCTATATCTAGCACCTGTTTTACAAATTGGACTCGCTGTTTTAACAATAATGCTTAAAATTCCGCTACTTGTGATTGAAGGTATTCTTAAGAATATTATTAACTTCATACTTATATTTGACAATTACTAATATAAGATACGGCTTCAGAATTAGAATCCAAAAATTCGTTAAAAAGATTTACATGTCAACAATGCGGAATCACTTTTGACAATATAGATGATGAAGAAGAACATATTAAACTAGAACACACTGAACATAGAATACCTAGTGGCTGTGCTTAATCTTCATTTTTTATTGGAATCTATAATTATTTGTGCTTTGTTGCCTAATTCAATTTTCTCTTCATCATCTGACATTTTTGGTCAAAGATATTGTTGACGATTAGCGGGTTTCGTGGTATGGTGTAATAAAAAGAGCCTATCAGAAACGATTTTCATAATTAGGCGACAAAGCAACCCATCGAATAAAGATTATGATCAAGTATATCGCTCTTATTTCTGAATGTTTCAGCTACTGACAACAAAGAATTTCCATGAATCTTTCCTCTCTTGTCTTGGTTCTTCTATTGTTATGAATAAATTGAAATGTTTTGGAATACGTCTGTAAATTGTACTTGTTTACACCCATGAACTTTCTTATCCATAACTGATACAAGTTGCTTCTACATTCACATAGTTATTGACATGGATTGCTCTGTCGAATAACTAATTTGAATACAACCACATAGGCTGGTGTTGCACACT
>WHSX01000088.1:1209-10973 GCA_009379865.1 Candidatus Nitrosocosmicus sp. | reverse complement strand
AGGTCACAGTTTAGTGATAATGACAACTAGCTATAATTCTATCGAATTTTGGGATGGGCTCTAGGTAGCCATTATACCTATTTTCTATTTGTTTATTTTATCTACTTGATCTTCCATTATCTAAATAGATTCCTAATTTCTCTAGGTATGTAATAAAAAATGATAATCTAGATCATTGATAAATAGTATTTTCTTCTAAATATTGTTTACCTGAACCTCAAAGGATGAAACAAGTCTCAGTCTCGAATCAAAGAGAAGAGAAGAAATGAAAGGTAATAAAGGCTACAATCATGTGATAAGTATCTTAAATTGGAAATGATTTTTGTCTTGGATATTTTACCACATAGTGATAACCATGATGATGACAGCGGAAAGTAGTAGATGGATCGTATGAGCACTCGATTCACTCCATCTTACCATTATAGAAAAAAGTAAAGATACAAAAGCATGAGAAAGCTCCCCATGCGAACTTCTAATTGATGCCTTTATTGCTTTTCCCTTTTTTACTATATTAAATTATTCTAGATATAACGGATTGTTAGAATACAAATTGAAAATCTCCTTCTATTTTAAGCAGGTTGTAATCGTATAATTAATAGTGACTGATCAGCATTCTAGTGGACTAGCCGATAAAATTACAGTATATTATAAGGCTGCTATGAGGAGATTAGCCATCATGTTCATTAACAAAAGTCTTAAATAACATCGATAGAGAATATTATAAAAATATGTTTCAGCAAATTAATACATCAGTTTAAAACATTATTACTATAACTATTAGACAAGAAGTCGTGGGTATGAGTTTATTTAAAAAAGTAAATTGGATTCATCCTACCTATTACTTAACAAAAATACAGAATATAATGAATTCCGTAGCGAAATGGATTAGCGACACTTAACATTAATTTGCGGATTGAAGCGTATGTGGAATATCATTTTTTTTGTAGACATGTATGCCGATTTTTTCAAATTAATACTACCGCTCGATGAAGATAGATTATGTTTAGATGGGATCTAAGCAAAGCATTGTTAAACCTCAGAAAATATACATAATGGTATCATTTGATAGAATTTAATAAAGGTTATTATATTTACCATCATCAAGATTTGAGTTGCAGTTGTATAGCCTCATTAAATGGATAAAATGTATAACCTTTCCCTTATTGATTATTTCAATAATTGGTCTGTTTTCACATATGGCTCAACCAAGTATTGCCTTTGTGGAAATTAATACTCCAATGAAAAATCAACAAGTTCCTCTAGGTACCATATTGAATATATCAGGAACTTCAGAGGACAACAAACTTTCTAAATGCAAGATAACGATCGTTGTCAACAATGAATTTCCCTATAGGGAAACCCATCCTATAGGTAATTTTGGACATGGAGATTATTCGAAATGGAGCTTTGTACTGACTTCTGAATACACCAAGTTAAATTTAGGCGAGAACAAAATAACTTCAAAAGCTGTATGCGATGAATATCACTACACCCTTGTAAAAGATAATAGTACTGGGAAATTTGTTAAACATTCCAGTGTGAACGTGACAGGAGTTTCAAATTCGTTTAGATGATCGATGGAACTATCTATTTATCATTAATATGTAACAAGTAACACCATGATGCCAAGTTGATCTTTAAAGAGATCTACTTTATTAGAATCTCAAACATAGTTATATAGAAGATTTTGGTAGTTTAAGGGTAAATAAACTTATGGATGAGCGGACTGCCGAGTTCTATTTGGAGCAATTAGAATATAATTACACATTCTTAGGACAAAATAGAATTCCAATAGACAATATAGCACCTATAGATAAAGGTACATCTAGTCATCTCTCCTTTTGTTCTTCGGATAAGCGTGAAGATATAGAAGCCATTCTAAATTCCAACTCTGGAATAATTCTCTGTAAAAAAAATATTGTAGATGTGATTCGTCAAAAAAATAAATTTATCAGCAGCAATAGTAGCCTGCCAAAACTCTTTGTATTTGTAGATAATCCACGACTTGTATTTATAAAAATAGCTAGATTAATGAAAGATCATAAAGACAATAGAAAGGGAGTATCCAAACATGCTATAATAGCAGATTCAGCTAAAATTGGAAGAGATTGCTATTTAGGAGATCTGGCAATAGTCGGAGAAGGTTGCATAGTAGGGGATAATACAATAATAGATTCGAGAATTGTATTAAAAAATAGCATAGTTGGAAACAATTGCACACTCCAATCAGGAAGTATCGTAGGTGAAGATGGTTTTGCCTTTGAGAGAGATAATAATATGAACCTTGAAAAATTTCCTCACTATGGAAAGGTTATTATCAAAAACAATATAGAAATTTTTGCTAATTGCTCTATAGCACGTGGTTCTCTCACAAATACAGTAATTGAAGAAGGCACCAAAATTGATGCCTTATGTCATATTGCTCATAATGTTCACATTGGAAAAAATACACAAATTACTGCTGGAGTAGTTGTAGGTGGAAGTACAATAATTGGCAATAACTGCTGGCTGGGTCTTAATAGCACTATAAAACACAAAATAAAGATAGGAGATGACGTAATCGTAGGGTCCGGAAGTTCCGTAATTCAGAATGTGGAAGACAAAGATATTGTCGCAGGAAATCCTGCCAAGTCCATAAAACACAAGATAAACATCAGCGACGACAAACTATTTTTAATGGGCGGACAATCTAATGAGAATCGAAATGAGGAGCACAGACAAACATTCCAGAAAAAAGATTATTCTATAAAACTAAAGGGGTTGACATATCTATATATCTTGATTGGAACACTCTTGACTACAGCTTAGATGAATAAACAATAACCAAATATCAATAGAATTTGAAGTTCCCAACCAATAAAAAAAAATTCTTCCAATAGCAACGACATGTTCTTATGATAATAACCTCAAATCGCACAAATTATATTAATAGTATTCATGGTAAAACAGGCGACCTGACCTTTGAAACAATTAATAAATTGATAAAAGAAAGAGAACGTGATGCTTGGTTTTCATTTATTCAAGAGAATATCGAAAATACGGGATCATCTGATACAAATGTCCATATCGTTGAAATCCAAGATATATTAATCAAAAAGTTAAATCAATCAATGAGCAAATTGATAAGCAATGATTATGAAGATCCCTATTCACAAGTATGCCAATATCTCGGTGTATTTATTGATATTGTAAAAAATCAGGACAAATTGGGATCATACCAATCTGGAAAACTTATTAGATTAGCTAAATCACTTATGGCAATTTTATAGATTCTTTCAGTCAGGTTACAATAGGGGAGCAATAATATCAATCACTCTTACAAATTCAAAGATTTAAAATATTCAAAATGATTATTAGTAACAGTCTTCATCCGCAGGGATGAGATTCAATGTTGAATAAAATCACACCAAATAGTGATATGAAATTAGGTAGAATAATTAATTAATTTTGGATGTTAAATTGCTGATGAATAGTTTGTTCGAAATATAAGAAAATTGATGGTTTTATTCTTCTTTAACATACCATACCGATTGAATCCTTGTTTACATGTTAAACTTTTTCTCTTACTAGATGAGAGTGGGATTCGAATCCTTCAGGCTATCTTGGGGATTGTATTATTTAAGAAAGTTCCGGCCTGAAAGATGGATTGGAACTCCGTAGCAATACTCGAGGAGACATAACACAAACAAATTTCCAAACCATTTTGAAAAAATAGCTAATTCTAAAAGGTCATAGAAATACCGAGCGGGTTATCAGATCTAAGTATATTTCAGGATGAAATCTATTTGTAGTTTCTCACCGCGTGAGATATGCTACAGATACGGCCTGAACCAAATATGAGCGCATCAATTGGGCTCTACTTTAGTGTTAAGTAATTTTCGAATAGTACAATGTTCAATAAGAATATATAGTAAGAGTTCTCTATTTTCTATTGATTGCAAACTCATACAAAAACAGGAATGTTAGAACAAACAAGTGCCAATGGAGAGAAAGAGGAATTAGAATTCAGTACTCGACAGCAGATTATGGATTACTATTATCTCAAATACCAACATGATCATAGTTTTGTAATCGGAGATAATAAGTTAAAGCGTGATGTTGAAGTTATGATAGGTAATCAAACTCTATATTGTTCTTTTCATGATACTAGCAACGCAGAACACGGATGCGAACATATTAGATTTATTAAAATGTTGGATCGAATACAAAATTAGTCTGCTAATTTTTCTATTACAACCTTCAGTATTTTGAACCCTTACATCCTTTTAATATATTCATAAAATGAATTTTCCGAATTTTTATATTTACAGAATTTCTCCATGTCATCTAGGTATTGGAAAAGAGGTTACTTGTAGAATTAGTATAGGAATGAATACACGGGTTATATTTGATTTTAAATTACATGATATTTAAAAATATTGGTAAAACTGACAAAAAAGAGCAACTGTCATTACTTTCTATTAGTAATGCAATTATAAATTTTACTTACACTAAATTTAGCAAACATGGTCATGATTATTAACAACGCACTCGCGACATGACAATTTCTTAATCAAGGACAATCAGAGTAACCATTTTTAATTATTGTATAAAAAATATTCAAATTCATTTTTGATGCTATGAGAGGGATTTA
Organism: Candidatus Nitrosocosmicus sp.; assembly: GCA_009379865.1. Taxonomy (GTDB): domain Archaea; phylum Thermoproteota; class Nitrososphaeria; order Nitrososphaerales; family Nitrososphaeraceae; genus Nitrosocosmicus. The sequence continues at coordinate 6,340 of WHSX01000088.1, read as the reverse complement.
AACTCCGTAGCAATACCCGAGGACACTACAGCAAGAGGGAGATTAGTATTCCTGATAAATGGTTTGTTTTTTGCAGATTTTTAACTGATGAGGAAAAGATTATGTCGTCATGGTGTATACAGACGAAGTTTGAGACTGGAAGCCCCGATGTAGAAACAAATATTGAAGGTCTCTATAAAGGCAATAACAAGATTATAGGTAGTGAATTCTAGAATGAATATAATTTAATTTTAGTTCACAATATTTCCAATTTCAAAGGATATTACTGATTTTTCCATCGATATTTCAAAATACGACTCCTGGATAATGATAAAGCAAAAATATGACAATTTCTTTTATTTATCATTGGTTCCCTTTACTAAACCGCTAAGTCACGAACCGGACCCTGATTATCAAGGTCGACTCGGAGACAAACTTAAGATGATTACATTTGAATCAAGTCTGTTTGATTCTCGTACAAAACCTAATCCTGATCCAAATGAGGTCAAACAAGGCGCAGTAGGAACCTGCCCTCTTATTGCTGTATTAGTAGCTACAGCCCATGTCTCAGCTACAAAGAAAATTATTATTAACATGGTAACGGAGAAAAAACTTTTACATGATTGGGCTTTCTTAACTCTTAGAACAAGAGAAATATTTGAATATAGGCCTCTTCCACAAGATTTCAATAAAGAAGATAAACGCCCGAACATGGATTTTGATTATCGTACATGGGACTATTTAAAAGATAAAAAAGGTAATATTATCAAAGATAAAGAAGAACGACCTTTAAGAAAAACTAAAAAAGAGTTTATTGTTTTTTTAGAAAAAGATGGTGACTATCAATTTGAAACAGAAAAAGTTGCTGATGTCCTGGTAGAAAAATATGTGAGGAAAACAAAAGATAAAGAAAAAAATAAACAAACAGGTCCGATGCATTTTTTTGATACCGAAGGAAATCTTAATGATGAAATACTTCCCCTCTTACCTCATGATTTGGATCCCATAAACAATTTCATTAAAAAATCTAGGACTCTGCCAATGCCCGGATTCCGTAATAAACGATGGTTCACTGTCAAATTTAGAAATCCAGGACTAAAGGAAGTTGCTGTTACTCCTGTTATGTATGTTTCAGACGGGGACGTTCATTATGCAAGTTCTATAAGCGATAACTTGTGGCCAGCAATAATTGAAAAAGCGTATGTGATTTTAAAAGGAGAATATCCCAAAACAGGTGGCACTCAAGAAATAAGAGGAGATATTCAATTACAAAGAACCTATCAGAATCTTTGGTATGATATATCTCCCGAAGATGCAATGAAAGATGTTGTAGGTCCCTACAAGGCATATCCTATTAAACTCGCACCCGAGTGGATAGAGACAGGGTACACACCAAAATTAGTAATTGATAAGGTTTTACAATCTAAATTAGCCGGCCATAAAATACGACCTACTGTAGTGGCAAGTTTACCAGAAACTAAAACAGAAGTAAAAATCCCTGGAATAGTAGAAAAACAAAAGTTACATGCAGATCATACTTTTGCGGTAGTTGGGTATAATAGGAATAGAAAAACCATTCAACTAAGGGATGCTACTTATCCAACTACAATGACAATAAATTTTAAAGATTTGCGAGAAGACTTTTATATTTTGGTGCAAGCAACTTTGAAAGGCTTTAAAAAACTAAAAAAAACCTGAATACTCATTTTACTCAAATAATCACACAAAAGTTATTTTATTGTAATTAAAAATTTTGTAATTGTTTGTTTGTCTCTTAGTTATAAACATAATTAGTTATTGTTAATCGTATCTTATCCTTCAGGTTCTGGTATGTTGTCATTATTTGCTTCATTACATCCTTCCCAGCGGGGAAGGTTATCTTCGCTGTCACTCAAATCATTGTTTCTAAGGTATACTAAAGATGTAGGAACTTTATATTCCCATGAGTCCTGAAGAATTCCATCATAGTTTAGTAAATCTAGTTTTTCTTTCATTTCTTCTACTATGTCCAAATACATTGGTTCACCAATAACCGGAACATCTTTACCTTCCCAAATTATTTTTGTTTTAAGAAAGTATAAAAGAGCTTTTTCAAATCCTGGACGCACGGGGACAACAACTCTTGCCGCTCCCGCTTTTAAGAAATTATTAAAGAGTGGGTCAACATCGTCGCGTAATAAATTATCTACCCAGTCTTTATGTCTCCCCCAAAAATATGAATAAAATACATACAAGATGTTGGACCATTCTATTAACTGTTCAAAAAATTGAATCTGTTTTCCTAATTTCTGGGCCGTTGGGAAGTTGATGTAGGGATATTGATAACCACTACTTTGTTATCGTCATATGAACCGCTAGTTGCTAAGTGATTGTTAGTAAGCATCATTATAGCACCTTTTTTAAGCTCCACTTTTTCGGTTTCTCTATTAAATAATGGATTATTGCCTACTACTTCTATTCCTTCAGATATTGCCAATTCTGACATTTTTGAATCATACAATGCCATTTTGTTCAAATAAGCTTCGTGTATTTTAAGCCAAGTCTCATACTTCCACTTATCTTTCAAATTTTCTGTTATTTTCAATTTGATGCTAACAACAGCGGAATAGGCATTGTATTGATATGCGACAAAAACTATTCCAACTGATCCTTCTGTTCCACCAGATGAGGTGAGATGTGGTCTTACATCTAATACCAAATATTTTGTCGTCTGCCTTCCATGATCCCTTTTTTGAATGTTTCCAACCCGCAAATTTGTATCCTTCTGGAATTGTTACCCTTCTCTCTGCTACATAGGTAGATATACTTTCTGTATCTGTATCCTTGGTTTTTATAAACTCATCCTGTTTAAATGTCTCTACTAGAAATAAAGTTTCTGGGGGTGGAGGGCTAACCTCTGCATCATAGTAAGATGCATACATCATGTAAGCATCTTCAACAATATCTTCTGGCAATATAGGAATTTTTCCCTCTGTATCTTTAGAAAAGGGTACAGGAGCAGTAGACTCAATTTCTTTTTTCAGAGAATCGATGGGTTTCACTATCCTCCTGGTAAATACTTCCTTATAAAATCTTGCAGGTTCAGGTATTATAAATTCTAAAAGTAAACGCTTATCATAAACATATAGTTCACCACAATATATTTTGTCTAACCATTGGTAAACACCATGAACATTGAAATCTCTGGTCGTATTATCAAGTTTATGAGTATTGGTTTCTTCGATTTGTTGAGTTATTGTTGTTACTCTTTTTTCAGACATTACCCTCTGGATTTTTGAAATACTCTTGTCAATAACATTTTTAGAATAAGTAGACGATAAATCGTTTGATTCCTTTGTGGAGGCGCCTATACCCATATCAAAATATGATGACGCTTCAAAGAAAGGTCCATACCCTGCTGTGATTTTCACTCCAAAATCAATCTTGTTTTCCGTTTCGATTACTTCGTTTGATGTTTTTTTCAGCTCAAATCTTTCGGTCGATTCAAGATGGTTTGTAATATCTTCTGTAGTCTTTTCTTCAATTGTTATGGTTTCTTCAGTCTTTGTAAGCTTTTTATGTATTCTTTCTTTGTACTCTCCTGTTAGAATATTTTCTATATGGGCGATTTCTCCATAAGTATATCTTACTATCTTATCTTTGACCTTTTTCAAATCTCCTATTCCCGATACATACGGAGGAAATTTCTGTACGGTATCCAAGTCCGCTGTTACTGTATCAATGCCCATAGATGGAAGAAAAGGGTGAACCACTTTTTTCTTATTCAAAATTTCATCATTAATAGATTGAATAATATTATCTGGATCTCTAAAAACATCTTTTCCTATTTTGGAAAACAGAGACAGGTTAATCTCTTTTATTCTCTCGCCTAGTTCTGGGATTACTCTATTAGGAGAAAGATTGGTTAGTGGAATATTTTCATCCTTTAAAGTATTTCTAGTTACATCATCTAAGCTATCTATTTCTTCTTTTGTGAGAACTACAAATTCTTCTTCTTCTTCTTCTTCACTGACTTTCTCATCAGTATTCGCAGCTAATGTTAGACTTTCATTTATTGTTGGTGCTTTTGAATTGGTTGTCAATTGATCCTTTACGCTTGTTATTCTTATTGGGTTGTCTTCTATTTTGGATAAAGATTTTCTAGTGCTTTTCAAATCTCTTTGTTTTTTGACGAGCCCTTTAACCACTTTCTTTTCTGTAATAAACCCTTCAAACTCAGTGTATTGATTTACAGTAGTATTAACGGGCCCGTTGACTTCAAAAATATTCGATGGAAATAATATTTCGGTATCTAATGGATTTGATTTATCCTTTTCAGACACTAATTCTGGATCATTGTTTGCCAAAAGTTCTATAAAATTAATAGTTTTCGCTAGAGTAAATAAATTGTCTCTAAGAGTCGATCCCGAGCCGTCTATTAAACCCAATGACAAAATACTATTATAAACATTTGATTTATCCTGCTGAAATTCGGTAGAAGTAACCAAGTCTTCGACCGATTTGGAAAAAATTTCGGTTATTTTATTTCTATAATCAGGCGATTCTGATTTAGTATTATCTGATTGTATGATCCATGCTGTAAAATCTTTTAATTTATTTAGTTTTAGTTGTTGAAAACCTGATATGAATTTTTCTGACTTTATGTATTTATCTATCACATTTTTTATTTCTGTAATATTTTTATCTCTGTTGGATTCAATTTGTTTTACCAGGTCTTTATGACTGTTAATTTTTGATGTAAAGTCTATATCGTGAATAAAATCATTCATAATATCATCTTCGACCTTTAAGATCCTTGTGACCAATGTTTGATGTTTAGTTTTACTACTGGTGTTAACATTAATTATTGAGATGGTTAAATCTTTAACAGACGGTTCCAAAACTAGTTTTTTCATCTTACTAGAAACATGTTTTTCTGGCATTCTTTTGACAAAAAATTTGAATAATTCATCAGAATGGGTATTAATTGATTTCAATAATGACTCGGTGTGTTTCTAAAATAAAACTCTTATTCAATTTAACAATGATTTTTTGCTTCAAAACCAAAGATATCAAAAATGTTGAAGTAATGGGTCAGAATAAACAAAATCTTAGATTATTTATAATTAGATCGACTTGTGTATTTTTGTAAACTGAAAAAATCAAATCAAAC
>WHSX01000088.1:0-1199 GCA_009379865.1 Candidatus Nitrosocosmicus sp. | reverse complement strand
TCATCAGAATGGGTATTTATCGATTTCATTAATAACTTGGAGCGTTTGTACAATAAAACTTTTATTCATTTTAATAAGGATGTTTCACTTTAATTACAAATAGATCCAAAATTTTGAAGTAACGCGCGAAAATTCACAATAATTAATAACTATTTATTATTAGATTCCTCTGTCATTCATACTATCAAAAAAATAAAACCAGACAAGGTTTGGGATTCGAATCCATTAGGTTATCTCGGGTATTGTAGTACTTAACAGTATTTTCGATCAGACCGGTATAATGAATTTGTTAATAACCAGGTGTGATGAGATTTTGTAAGCTGGCAATACTCCATGGGACAATGTTCTAGTGACAATTATCCATTAAGCGTTCGGGTTTGAAGTCTACAGGTCATTATCGGGATCATATAATTCGAAGAAAGAAAATCCTGACAAGGGCTAGTCATATGCATATGGGGTAACATGAAAAATCAATAGAATCAAGGGAATCAGACTGTCTTAAACTTTTTGTCCATATTGTTAAATGTATTGATTTTAAAAAAAGAGGAAAAAGAACGGTTAGTTGTCAAGTTGGCTATGAAAACAAAAATTATAGAACAATTTCGAAAATAGCTCACATCTCGTTTAAGGATATAGGGGCCATCATTAAAAAATATAATGGCGAGGACATTGAGTATCAGAATAAATCATCGTCTGTTCCATCTAAAGCCTTTCAGATGTTTAAGGAAGGGAAAAGTAGAGTTGACGTCGCCATTGTGCTGAACTTAGAATCTTTCGATGTCATGAGCCTCTTTCGTGATTATCTGGAATTGTCTAGCTTGGACGGTGTGGTAACAACACACGATTATTTAGGTTATAATATTTCAATCTTCCTGGATCTTTTTGATAGGATGAAAAATGAAGGAGTCTTAACTCCGCCTGCCATAGCAAGGTTTGTTCATTCAGCCGGGAAATTAGCAGGGCTGGAGGAAGAGTGCTTAGATGTTTGCGGCCAAATTGGAAGGCTCAATGATAAGAAGGCGGAATTGGAAAGGGAGGTTGAATCAGTGACCTCATTATTACGTTACTTACAGGCTGAATGTTCTAAGCTACAATGAATGAGAAACAAAGATTGTCGCGCCGCCTTAAGGGCGGGTGCACGACACTCATATTGTATCTAATATGATCTACATCAATATCTGATTAAGGATATTCCTAAC
>WHSX01000087.1 GCA_009379865.1 Candidatus Nitrosocosmicus sp. | reverse complement strand
TAGGTTCTGGTAACAACATTAACGTCCAAAGTCAAGAAAATACGGGAAGTAACGCCTTAGCACAAGGATAAATAATCTACTGCTTCTTTTTTTTTATTTAGTCATTTGATACTTCAAATATAATGTATTGTATGTCTTTGAATTTAATACCCATGAGAATTTTCTCTCCACTCTAGAAGATTATTATCAATTTTCCTTTTTCAGATGTAGCGACATATGTTTTCTGAAATGTTTGACAGAAACAAGTTTTGATTCCATTTAATCAAAAATTATCCATAACTTAAAAAATAACTTTATGATTTATGATCTAGGTTGGCAAAAGGACCAAGATACGTAATAATAGATGCCCCTTCAATACTTGGATTACGAAATACGGGAGTACAAAATCTTCCGAAGGCATTGAAGAAAGCAGGGTTAATTGATAGATTGAATGCGACTTTTGCGGGCCGTGTTCATCCATCAATGCGCTACGATCCAACACGAGACCCTCTCACTCATTTGTTGAATGGTCCTTCCATTGCGTTATTTTCAAAAGATCTTTCTAAAATAGTAAATATTGAAATAGAAAAAAAGAATTTTCCGATCATATTGGGAGGTGATTGCAGCATTCTCATTGGCGTCCTTTTAGGATTGAGAAAAATTGGAAGATATGGATTGTTTTTTATTGACGGACATTCTGATTTTTATCAACCTCGAGCCTCAACAACTGGGGAAGTTGCTGATATGGAATTATCTGTTGTATCAGGCAGAGGACCAGATATTCTTTCTGATATTGAAGGTCTAAAACCACTTGTTGTGGATGATGATATCGTAGTTTTTGGATATCGTGATGCTGAACAATCAATGAGTTACGGAAGTAACAATGTAAGAAATACCAGTATGCAGGTATTGGATCTTTCTGATGTACGAAATTTAGGAATAAAAAAGGCTGGCTCTCTGGCGATTTCAAATTTTCTAACGAGTGAGGATTTGTCTGGTTTTTGGATTCATTTAGATGCTGATGTATTGGATGACAGAATAATGCCCGCGGTTGACTATAGGTTGGGTAATGGCGGGCTAGAATTTTCCGAATTATCCTACCTTCTAAAAATCCTAATTTCGTCTCAAAAAGCAATTGGAATGACCATAACTATCTATAATCCAAATCTAGATCCTAGCGGTTCTATTGCAAAAAATTTTGTATCGTGTATAGTCGCAGGGTTGTTATGAGATGAACCTTATTTACAAAATTTTTCAAATATTTTATTTTATCTAGTTGGAATGTTTCATTAAATTATCTTTTATGTTTGATACTTGTCTATTAGTTGCGATCTTAAGATCTATAAGTCACCTAATAATGATTTTTTACCTTTCAATCTATCCAAGTAAACAGCTTGCTTTCTCTCTTACATAGTTGTATATCGATGGTCAATCCTCTGCTCTGCTATGAACATTAGACAATCGAAAGTCACAACATAGCAAAACTATACCTACCATGCGAACCTGGTTAGGATGGACGAGGACCACACCACAGATTAGTACTTGGGTTATAGTTGGACATTAGGTTATGTCAACTTGCTGTCATATTTTAGCTGAGTAAAGATTTGTAAAAAGTCGTCAGATGGGACTTTTAGCGCCATAGTTTTTCATCTTCGGAAATTCTTTTGACAAGTCCTTTTTTATAACATTAAGTACATAGTTCTTGTGTCAAATATTCTTGACACGATTATCTTTTTTTGATGTAGCATATCAACTGCCTAGCAGGAACATTTTATCATGTTACTCATATTTGAGTATCTAAGTGAAGTTGATCCACGTCTCTTTTCGTAGGTGATAAATAGAAAAAGTATTATATTTTAATAAGGTCTTACAGGTAAAACGTAAGACCTTATAGGGAGAATATTGTCGAGAGTTTGAATATTCGCTAAACATATTAAAAAACTTTTTGAAATTTAATTCTAGGTTTAACAAAAGGTTCATCGAGAATTTAAGAACAAAACCCGGTCGGTATGATTGTTGTTAGTTAAACTATTCAGGAATAAAATATGTATGTCAGAGAATTTGTATAAAACTCAAGAAATTTCAGAACGCCATATATCAAAAAAGTTAAACATATTTTCGTTTTTCCATTGGTTGGAGTTTAGTTTAGTGAGGTATTAGAATTCAATGAGTAGGACTCTTCTTTAGATATTTTATATCTGAATAAGATAAATAGAATGAGGAAAATTTTAAGAATTAATTGGTCAAGTCACTATCGGCGACTTTTATAGTTTTAAACAAGTGTAAATCAGACGGAGAAGGATATTGATTAGAACCTTGCATGTTTAAAATAACTAAGATAGTTAAAGTTGATTATCTCTATACCATTTTGATCTGTTATCGTAATTGACTTTTCTTTTGTATCATGTAAAAAATTAAGATACAATAGGTTACCACCTGATTTTTCAAATTCATTACGATAGGATTTTCTATCATCATTAGATGGACGAAGGACTAAGATCTCCTCGTCAAAATCGATTATTAATTCATGTGTTAAACCTTCAAAGAAAAAATAACTAAAAGGTGAATTAGCCTCCAGAAATTCCCGCATCCGCATGGGGTTATCAGACATACAGATTAGTCAGAATCAAGCTAATTAATTATTTACTATAATGAAAATGAATCAGCATCGTATGACATTCATGAGAGATAGAATTAAAATTTTAGAATAGAACTATCATCCACCACATAGTCACATCTTGTTGAGATATGGGTGAAAAGATTATGGTGCCAAAATTGGCTAGTCTATTGGTTTAAAAAGACATACCATTCCTTTAATGAAGTTTTTAGAATGAATCTTATGTTAATATGGAGCATAAATTGTATTCAGAACACATCTCTTTTTGTATCTTTGAAATATTGTTGCGACTATACTTTTGATCCCTTGCACACTTTTATATTTTCAACTGATATCTTTTCTTCATGAATGAATCAAAAATATCTAAAGCTGGTGAAGAGGAACTAAGCCATATACAGAAAATTACTCCGTTTCTTTGGTTCGATAATCAAGCTGAGCAAGCAGCAAATTTTTATATCTCAGTTTTTAAAAACTCAAAAATTGGTCAAGTTACCCGATATGGAAAAGAAGGATATGAGATTCACGGTATGGAGGAAGGTACCGTAATGACAGTAGACTTTGATATAGAAAATCAAAAATTTATGGCTCTCAATGGTGGTCCAGTGTTCAAATTTAACGAAGCCATTTCGTTTCAAGTGCTATGTGACACTCAGGAAGAACTGGACTATTATTGGGAGAAACTGTCGGAAGACGGCAACAAGAATGCACAGCAATGTGGTTGGCTCAAGGACAAATATGGGGTTTCTTGGCAAATCGTACCTAAGGTTCTGTCTAAAATGATACAAGACAAAGATCAAATAAAATCACAAAGGGTGATGAAAGCAATGCTTCAAATGCAAAAGCTCGATATACAAACTTTAATTCAAGCTTATGAGAAAACATAGGAACAATTCTGGTTCATGAAAAATTTGAAAATTCTGTTTTCTTTTTTATCTTTCGTGTAGGATAATTGAAGCTAGTTACCATTATAGAATTTACAATCAGAGCAGGCGTACCTAATCGATAACCTTTTAGGAAATAATATATGTTTAGAGTAACAAAGGAACAGACTAAAAGTCTATATAAGGTAAAAGATCAGCTCAATCCAATATATGGGAAATCAATTTTTTCGATAATTCCATCTGGAAAAGCAAGAAATATCAAAATATATTTCCGCGTGGTTACAAACAATAGTAACTATATAACATAACCTATCAAAATGAACCCATATAGGTAATAAAAAAAAGGAAAGCAGTAACATTGGATATAGCTGTTTAGTTATCGCTTCAGATACATATTCAACCCTGGTCATTACTAATAATTATTCAGAAGGTCTAAAAAAAAATCTGTTTTGTGGTGGTGGTAACAAGTATTATCTATGTGTAGATCAAATTCAATTATAACAAGGTCAGTAGAAGAATTCTCTTTATATCTTAATTAATGTTTATTTAAATAATCCTGTTCCGAATAAATAACTATCTAAATTTCAACCTTGTTCTCATATCATGCAATAGATCTTATATACTGATAAAGTTACAGAATCGGTCCTTGTCTGGTCGACTTTATTGTTTTATTGATTTTTCAAGGATATCGATTAACATCATGATTATTAGGAAATAAAGTTTGAAATTTACAGATCATCGATCAAATGGCAATCTGTTCGACCCTTTGTTTTAAGGCATTGTTCATTTTCGTAAAACTTTGATACATATCTTTATCCAAACTATTTCCTATGATACCTACAAGAATCCCTGTGAAGATCTCTTTATGTACAAAGTGAACGTGACTTGTTTCAAAAGAGTCAATTGTAAAAATGCGTTCCCCGTTGAAAAATCCCGGTATGAATGATTTTCCGTACCAACGAAGCTCGTGATTAGATTCCGCTTTAGTTACTATTGGTTGATAAGTTCTATTCTTTCCACCTGATGTATGAAGATATATTTTGAGCTTGGTGCCAACAATGGGTGTTCCGTCTATTTGACGGATGAAAGGGTTCCACTGTGGAAAGTTTTTAAAATCTGTTAGTATTTCCCATGTCTTACTAGCAGATGCGTTAATATCGATCTCTGTAAGAATTTCTTTCAACTTACATCCTATTGATAAAAGTAGTCGTTTATACGTTCTTGATGATATACCTATACTAATAGAAATTAGTTGTTCGGCTCAAATATCATCTCATTCCAATACGGAGCTGAGGATGAATGGATGGGCGGTATTTCCAAGTTACTTTTTGTAATTGATTTTTTTTTGATTGTCGATAACAACCCAATCTAATAGAAATAAACAAAACAAAACATGATGTGGTAGCACAGTGACCGCTTACCACATTCTTGTTTAAATAGACTCATGGATGTATCTTTAATATCACCAATTTGCCTAAAATCACCTAAAATGCCTACATAGAGCATAATTGTGGAGGCCTATTCGGATACAAATGCAATCATAATGGGAATTAGGATTTCATTTAAAGATATAGATAAAAAAATAGAATGTCTTTGCCGAGTTTAATTTCATGGGTTTATTCGAGTATGTCTTAATCTAATCCTGGAGCAATTAACACATTTTTCACTAGTCGTGGAAGGGTACTAAAGAATTTCTCGTCTGTATTAAATACAGCTCCAAGTATCTCGTCAGAATATGAGCTTAGGCCTCCAACCAGTCCTATAAACTCTGGATTTTCATTACCGAAAAAGGAAGCTACAGTACCGTTATTTACATCATCTGAATTCTCTAGATAATGAAAATATCCTGCAGGAACAAAAAAGACTTGACCTTTACCAATTTCTGATGTCTCCATCTCCTTGTTAGGACCATATACGGTAAATCGAACTTTTCCTTCGATGATGTAGTTCAACTCTCCAGCATTTGGATGGGTGTGGGGTTCTACTATCCCTTTTGGTTTCAGATTCAGGAGAAATACTGATAAGCCTTTGAGTATTGGAAAATAGGTTACACTTCCCAAAACAGCAGTTCCACCAGGAGTCTGGACCTGGGGAGTAGTATCACCAAGATTCAAGGTATGTGAATTTGAGGTTTCGATCTCGTTGTTACTAATGATTTTAGAAGTATCGATTGTTTTTCTACCAAATATTACATCCTTAGATGGTACATCTCCCAATTCATCAAATAATCCCGGGGAGTTAATTCCAAAGATGCTATTCAAAATCCGTGCAGGTAAAGACCCGACTGATCCTGATATCCCCATATCTTCAAAGCGTTCATTATCATAAACAATAACAATTTTCACCTCTTCTTCACCAATATTTTCAATATCGTGCCAGCATCCTGTAGGTACAAAAGTTAATTGTCCAGGATTTATTACGATTGTATCTTTTCGAGCATTATTACTATAAATTGTCATTTTAGCGTTTCCTGAAATGCAGTAATTTAACTCAGCCGCATTAGGATGCCAGTGGGGTTCGCGAACTCCCCCTTTTTTTAGTCGAAGCAAGACTGCCCCCATCCCTTTTAAAACTGGAAAGTTATCAGCATTCATTATCGTCCTGTTACCATATGGCATAGAGAATTGAGGTTTTGTTCCATCCAAATCAAAAAAGATAGGAGAAGACTTGTGATCGTTCATTTGATATTTTTATTGATAATGTTAATAAATTTTATGATGAGAGCTTGATATTAGATGACACTTATCAATAAATCTAGATAGTACTCATGTAGGTTTACTAAGAAACTCGTCTTTTTAAAGAAATAAAAGGATTTTAGAACATTGAATCATCATCTTCTCAGAGACGAAGAAAGAATCTAATAATCTAGGATATTAACATGAATAATCATACAAAGTCAAACACATATTGGTTATAATTACTAGCCATTCTGATTAAAATTTTCATGAAATCTCATAAAAACTGCCTACTACAGTACATTTACAGCATATATGCTATTTTTTGACCGATGATGCAATAAAATACCCAAGTACAGTCGAATTATGAACAGAATATTTGAAAAATCTATCTGGGGGCATAAAATATTATTAATGCACCTATGAGAACTATGCCCCCTCCAATTATTTCAAATCTATCTGGCCTCTTCTTATCTATTATTAAACCCCATATGATAGCCATTACTACAAATATTCCCCCGTACGCCGCGTACACTCTGCCAAAATTAGATGGCTGAAGCGTTGGAATTATGCCATATACAAATAATACAATACCGCCAATCAAACCATATGTTAATGTTTTTCTCTCCCTTAGCCATAACCATACCAGATATCCTCCACCTATTTCTAATAGGGCAGCAATTACAAATAATCCAAAAGAAGATAGGACAAAGGTAAAACCATTACTACTTGGAAGTACTAAGTCCGATTTTTTCACCATCTTTTTTAGGATAATAGAATATTATGGCAACTCCTATGCTTGCTATTATAGTTCCGATTACGTCATACATGTCAGGAATAACTCCTTCGAAGAAGTAACCCCAAAATATTGCCATTATGATAAATATTCCACCATATGCGGCATAAGTTCTATGAAAGTGGGCTTTTTGAAATGTTGGTACTACTCCATACAGGAATAATACAAATCCGCCAAAAGCCCCAAATATCCAACTGTAGCTTTCTCTTAGCCATAACCATACCAGATATCCTCCACCTATTTCACAGAGACCAGCAATAAAGAAGAAAAATAATGAGTATATGACTTCTTTTTACTTTATCAACATTCTGGAGCATAATCAATAGTATTAATATTGATTGCTATATCTTTTTTTTCTTATAACTTTTGGATATTAACTACCAAAAATTTATGGGTTTACTTCATCTTTAGATATATTTTTGTCAACAATACAGCTACTAGTAATTCTTTTGTTGATTGCATACAAAGCATATATCATTATACCAATGGAAAGCACTCGCAATGGTATTTGATAATTTGTAAGAAACGCCGTAGCCACTATACCTGCTCCCCCAAAGGTTGAAATGATTATAAAGCCAATAGATGAACAACTGGCACAAGCGCTAGTTATTACTCCTAAAAATGAACCTGAAATCAATGATTTACAGATTTTTAGTTTTAAATTTTTTATCAAATAAATATTCACAGATACTACTATTCCCAAGAGAAGGGCTATGATATTTGTAAATACAAATCCAACTATCGCATCATCAGGAAGATAAAAATAAAGTATAGGAGAAAAAAACAACAATTCATCAAAAATATTAAAAAAAATCCAAAATAAAGTGAATACTAGAATGGTTAATCCAATATATAAAATTGGATTTGAACCGTATACTATTTTGAATGCAAAAAGGGCTGACATTTAGTTCTTTGAAGTATTTTGTTTTTCCAGGTTATCAATAACTGTTTTAAAAATTGGAAAAGGCTTTGGACCCTGAATTTTTTCAATAATTGAACCTTCACTGTTCATTATTATGAAAGATGGAGTTTCTGTAAATCCTAGAGAATTTGCCAAGGCAATATCTTTGTCTATTAATGATTCATATTTTTTAGTATCAAAACACGTGTTAAACTCGGTAATATCCAAATCTTGTATCTCTGAAGCAAATTTCTTTACATTATCAGTGCTTGCCCAGCCTGAGTCTATAGGACCCTGATTCGCATACAAAGTCTTGTGAAATTCCCAAAACTTTCCTTGGTCATTTGTACATTGTGCTGCCAATGAAGCATTTTTAGAATCAAATCCTTTGTTTGGAAGATGCTTGAATACATAAACTGCTTTATCGGATTGGACATATGAGGAGTTAATTTGTTGTTCCGTATTATCCACATATCTTTTGCACAAGTGACATTGAAAATCGCTAAAGTCGACTATTACAATTGGGGCAGATAGGTTTCCGTAATAGGGAGAACTCTGACTAATCAAACTTGGCAGTGTTAAATTGTTTAATGTCTGGGCAAAAGCAAAAAAGTCTAGCTTCTGATTTGAATCATTTATTTCAACTGAAGTTAACATGAAGGAGAAACTGAAAAACATCGAAATAACAACAACAAAACAAATTAAAGTTTTGTTTAACCTGGATTTCTTATTTTTAGAAGAATTATCATAAATCATATGTCAGATGTTAACATGGTAAGTAATAAAATGTAACTAGATTATTATATACATACCCTAATAGGGAGAAACAAATTGGAATAGTTACAATAATCCTAGAACAAAGGAGCTTATCATATATCTATATATTTTTAAATCCAGTACTTCTCTGTATGTATCACAAGGAATTAACATTAATAATTTTATTATTTTTCCTAATAATTGGATATTTTGGACCTTCTATTGGAGTTTATTCTATAGGTGAGGAGAATGGAGTAATCAAGAACAATACGTGGATAAGCATCCGAGATAATTTGAACATAACTCTAAAGGCTTCCCCAATAGTTCCGATTATCGATGAAATTACTAGATTATCATTTGAAATAAGAAATCTTAATAATTCTACAACAGTCGAAGACTTGAATGCAAAAGTTACTATGACTGACCACGATGGAAGATTGTATAAATTTGAAAATAAAACCATACCCATATCTAATGAAAAATTTTCTGTTGACTATATTTTTCCCGATGATGGAGAACATAAGATTATTTTACAATTGTACAAAAATGCCACCCCTTTTACCGTTAGTTCATTTGACATGCTTATCCCTCATCCTAACCCCCAGTCACAATCGGATAATCTTCTAACTTCCTTTTTTGACTTTTTCAATTCTTTTTTATCTATTCTATTTCGATGAATGTGCAGAATTAATTATATATTCATTTAGTAACTTGTCTTCAATGAACAAATTTCATTTATCAGGAATTGGAATGCTATTAATGGTAAAGATCACTTGTTTGAGATAGGTTCAGCAAATGAACCAATATTTGTAGATGATAAAACAAATGTGATATTAGAGGCTGTATGGCCCAATGCCACAAGCCCAACTGATTTTGAATCTAAGGGTACAGAGCCAATTACGGGATTAGAAAATATACTAAAAGTGGAAATAATGGCCGGTGACAAAAATATGACTTCTAATTTGGAGCCCGCATTTGGAGAAGTAGGAAGTTATGAATCAGATACATTTTACCTCACTGTTCCAACGACATTTGATTATAGATTATTTGGTAACATCAATGGAACTAACTTTGATGTCATATTCTCGTGTACACCTGAAGGCGAACAAAGGGTATCTGATAATTCAACCGTGGAGATTTCTGAAAATGTAGTTAGAAAAGCTATGATAGGAGGATATGGCGGTCCTCAAGATAGAACCGGATTCCCTGAGTCTTATGTCTCGCAATACCAAGTAAGCCAGAAACTCAATAATACTGGTACCCTCTAATCATTTTTTTATAATATTTAAAATTTAATTAAAGGATTAATAATCTCTAAAATAACTATTTTAGTCTAAGAAGATTATTCAAATTGTTTTACAAATCATAGTATCATAGAAACCGTATCTTTTATTTCCATTGCAATTTCCTTTCCAACCTTATCTGTGGTTTGACTTACATAATACTCTACCAAGTCTTGAACTATTACCTCTGTGACTCCATCCAATGCAGCACGGACCGCCGAAATCTGTTGAACTATTTCCGGATATCCTCTATCCTCTTCAAGCATTTTATTTATTGCTCTAACATGTCCTTCAATTCTCGCCAATCTTCTTTTAAGTTCTGGTTTCTTATGATGAGTCAAATTCCTCAATAATCTGATATTATATTATATTTAAATTATCCTATACTGAGGGATAGGATATATGTTCTGAATTCTAGATAAACTAGAGATGAAAAAGATTTACGGCCTTCTCATTTTATCTGCCGTTTTATATGGGTCCATATCGACAGTAGCCAAACCCTTCTTGAGTAATATTAATCCCATTCTGTTAAGCTCAATAATATATTTAGTTATAGGTATCTCATTAACAATTATTAGCAGTATTACTAAAAACATTCCCCATTTCAGTTGGGATTCCTTCAAATTAATTTTACTGACAGCCTTTTTTGGAGCCGTTGTCGCGCCAATATTATACTTTTCAGGGTTGAAGCTAACTGATGCCTCGTTAGTATCGATATTGATTAATGCTGAATTTCTTTTTACTATTTTATTTGCTATTACTCTGTTAAGAGAAAATCCAGGAAGAAATGGCTACTTTGGAATTTTATGTATCTTTGCAGGCTTAATTGTTTTGAACTTGAAAGAGAATAATTTAAGCGCTAATTTCTTTCAAAATGATGATTTAATTGGAAGTTTATTAATATTGGGGTCTGCAATATTTTGGGCTCTCGACAACAATATTAGCAAAGTAATTTTGCAAAAAGAAGTACCCATAGTTAAATTAATACAGCTAAAATCGTTAATTGGTGGAATTACTTCATTTGTAATAGTTATTATGTTAAATATTTCATTCAACATTAATATTTCTAATATTCCCAGTCTACTTTTCTTAAGTCTAGGTGGATTTGCGGGTTCG
>WHSX01000086.1:5459-11066 GCA_009379865.1 Candidatus Nitrosocosmicus sp. | reverse complement strand
TCATCTAGTATTTATTTACCTCTTTTTCATTTGTGGTGATGGTATCAGGAAATAGTGGTAAATCAGCTTTGTTGTGTAGTTAATATATATTTTAATACTAATCATCAATTCGTTTTAGTTGTATTTATATTGGTGTTTACCTTTTTTTCTTACTGTGAATAAATTAAAGAAAATCTCTTTAATTTTTATATTGAGTACCTTTGTTATATCATTACTAGCATTAGTAACTCTGAACACCTTCTTTATAGTGGGTGCAGTTGCTAGTTTTGTGATGGCTTTATTTTATCTGTATTTACAGAGGGCTAGACAATCATTTAAGAAAGATTTGTTGGATGCAATGAAATAACCATTCAATTATTTTTTGGGTTTTTTGACTGAATAATTCTTTTTCCAAAGGAAAATATTATCCACCGGGGAACATTGAGTATTCCACTGCATACGTGGTCTTCCTTAGGTTTTGATTCTTATCTTTTAGAAGAAAAATTTCCTCATCTTTACTATGTTTTAATCAAATATACTAATTGAATTGTTGTTTCTGTATCGTATAGTTTGCAAATCCGAAATTATCGTATTCTCGTATCTATTGTTGATATCTTTATTGGTGTTACTTGCCTGCTTACAACAAGAAACAAATTAATCTATCTATTTTTTTTAGATTCAGGTTTTATGGTGTGAGTTGAAATGAAATTATTTCGTGTATTTTATTAACAGTCATTTCATAATCGTCTAGAGTGTAAGACCCCTTGACCATTAATCATTAGAAATTTTTCTTGTTAACTTGTTGACTCCTTACCTTGATCAAATTATCTCTTCATTGGCCATTTCACAAGTCCGTAATCCATAAGGAAATAAACATTCATTTCTATAACAATTGTGCAGGAATGTGATTTGGTTCGTACATATATTGTAAAAGTTAAGTTTGATCCCAGTGGTCAATTCATGGTCGATGAGACAACAATGGAGATCAAAGTTTCATTACGATGTGTTCCTGTTAAGGGGAAGGCAAACAGGGAACTAATAAATACCATTTCAAAGCATCTTGATATAAACCCTTCAAATATTAAGATAATTCATGGGTTATATTCTAAAACTAAAGTGATTCAGATCGTCTGATTATTTTACTTTTGCACCAAAGTTGTTTAATTCGACATGGTAATTGATCATCAATGTATTACATTATGGCTAGATTTTATTAAATTAAGTTAGTTGGTATAATACCTGCATATCCATCTATGAAATGACTGTTGGCAAAAAGATATCGTTTGTCAATTTATATAGAGAATATTATAGCTTGTTACTTCGTTTGTCTTTCCAGTAATCTGTGTATTATTTTTTCACCTATTACTGCCGATGCCAATTCTTGTCCTTCTTTGGTTTGAGCTGCAATATGCGGGGTGCACACCAAATTATCGAGTTCTAGTAACTCTTTGTTTGTAGGAGGTTCGACTTCATAAACGTCTAGAGCTGCTCCGCCTATTCTTCTGTTTTTTAAACAGTCTACAAGTGCCTCTTCATCTATGACTTCTCCTCTAGAGGTATTGATCAAGAATGCATTATTTTTCATTCTTGACAATATTTCTTTGCCTATGAGGTGTTTTGTCTGTTCAGTATAAGGAACATGACATGTTATAAAATCCGAACTTTCCACCAACGTTTTGAGGTCTGTTGTAATAAGTGAAACTTCTTGAACAAAACTCTTATCAATAGGAACAACATCATATCCTATCAGGTTCATTCTTAATCCCCTTGCTAATCTGGCCACATTTCTTCCAATCTTTCCTAATCCAATAATTCCTAAATATTTACCTTTTAATTCTACTCCAATTAGATCTTTTTTAATCCATTTGCCATTTTTAGTAGCATTATTGGCAACGGGTATATTCCTGCTTAATGAGAACATAAGTCCTAATACTAATTCAGAAACTGCGTTTACTGAAGCCTCCCCTGCGTTGATTACCTCGATATTGTTATTTTGAGCTTCATTTGTGTCTATGTTGTCTAGACCTACTCCTACTCTTGCTATTATTTTCGCTCTCTTTGCATTCTGTATTACCTCTTTTGTTATCTTAGTTCTACTGCGTACAACAATTACATCATAGTCTTTCACTTTGGATATTAATTCTTGATTTGTTATTTCAGGTAAATATTCAACAGCGAGTCCCGCCTTTTTTAAAATCTCAATTCCCTTTTCGTCAATGGAATCACATACTATTACGCTGCCCTCAATCTGCATATTTGAAAACTTTTTTATGGGAATATATTGATTACTTTTTTAATTCAAAGAAAAATGTTTCCAATGTTAGGTAGACCTAACGAATTAGACGAAACCATCAGCATACTTATGTCTTTCTTTGATCAATTTTTGTATTTAATAATAAGAATATTTATAATCCATAACGCCGTTATGAATACTATGACTGCAAAAGAACTAGATATGGATTATAGCAAATATGATTTTAAAGATTCAACCCAACTTTATGTATATTTAAGTAAAAAGGGCCTTTCTAGAGGTACAGTAGAAGAAATAAGCAAAATGAAAGGGGAACCTGATTGGATGCGTGATTTCAGATTAAGGTCATATGATGTTTTTATGAGTAAACCAATGCCAAACTGGGGAGGAGACTTGTCTCACATAGATTTCCAGAATATTTACTATTACGCTAAGGCTGCTGAAAAGCAAAGTAAGAACTGGGATGATGTTCCAGAGTCAGTTAGAAATACCTTTGAAAAGTTAGGTATACCGGAAGCAGAAAGGAAATTCTTAGCTGGTGTAGGGGCACAATACGAATCAGAAACAGTTTATCATCATTTGCGTGAAGATCTTGAACAACAGGGTGTGATATTTCTCGATACTGATACAGCACTTAAACAATTTCCTGATTTGTTAAGAAAGCATTTTGGAAAAGTCATTCCACCGGAGGATAATAAATTTGCAGCATTAAATAGCGCAGTATGGTCTGGCGGTTCATTTATTTATATCCCTCCAAATGTAAAAGTGGATTTACCATTACAAGCATATTTCAGAATTAATGCCGAAAATATTGGACAATTTGAAAGAACTTTGATTATTGCTGATGAGGGTGCTGATGTTCATTATATTGAAGGATGTACTGCTCCTGTCTATTCTACAGAGTCATTACATTCTGCTGTAGTCGAATTGATTGCAAAAAGAGGGGCCCGAATTAGATATACTACTATTCAAAATTGGAGCAAGGATGTATACAACCTGGTTACAAAGAGAGCATATGCTTATGAAAATGCATCTGTTGAATGGATAGATGGCAATCTAGGTAGCAAACTCACCATGAAGTATCCTGGCGTTTACATGTTGGGTAAGAATGCTCATGCTGAAATAGTGTCTGTGGCTTTTGCAGGAAAGGATCAACACCAAGATGCTGGAGCAAAAGTGGTCCATCTTGCACCCCATACTACATCTCGAATTACAAGTAAATCTGTGAGTAAAGATTCCGGAAGAACCACTTATAGGGGATTATTGCATGTAGCAAAAGGAGCATATGGAGTAAAATCAAATGTTCGATGTGATGCATTATTACTTGATGAATTTTCAAGAACTGATACATATCCATATGTTGAGGTTAATGAAGATGATGCAACTATTACTCATGAGGCAACAGTAGGAAAAATTGGTGATGAGCAAATATTTTATTTAATGAGTAGAGGTTATTCCGAATCTGATGCCTTGAGTATGATTATAGGTGGATTTATGGAACCATTTACCAAAGAACTCCCAATGGAATATGCTGTAGAACTAAACAGAATGGTAAAAATGGAGATGGAAGGTTCAGTAGGTTAATGGTTAGTTCAGCTTCATCGCTAGTCTTTTTATTTTTTCATAAAGATTGATTCATAATGATTCCATTATCATTGCTTTCAGAAAATAATGTACATGAAATACTGTCAAATAATGAAGGTGAACCCCAGTGGATGATGTCTTCTAGAAAGTCGATTTTGTCCAAGTTTTCTGGTTTACCTAATGAGGTTTCACCATTGTATTCTAAATATACTGGATTAACTGTTTTAGAACCAAACAAAGTTTATTTTTCTAACGAGAATGCGTATTCTATTTCAAAAGACCTTGAAATGCGACTCGAGGAAATAAAGTCCTCTCCAAGCGTACTTTTTATAGGCTCTTCTGTTGCACACGTTTTTGTTCCAGAGGCATTATCTAAAAAAGGATTAATTATTTCGACAATTCAAGACGCCATAAAAAACAATTCAGAACTGGTGAAAAAATACCTTTTAGATAGCTCTATCAATTATGAAGAAGATCGTTTTCTCGCATTAGGTTCTTCTGCCTTTCAATCTGGATTCTTTATTTACATTCCAAGGAATTTGATGATTGAGGAACCGATCAGGATCGTTTATTCTCTAAAAGACGATCATACATCATCAATTTGTAGGAATATTGTTATCGCTGATGAAGGTTCAAAAGGAACAATAGTACAAGAATTGTACTCATCATCTTCATCAAACCCTAAAATATCAAAGACAAAAAATAAACCCCAAGGAAATGATGCAAACGATGGTAGACAAGAAAGCTATTTTGAAGTTCTTGAATGTATCATTAAACCAGCTGCGGAACTTGAGTTCATTACTTTGCAGTCTATGAATTCTGATACTGTTTGTGTTGCTAATAGAAAGGCCTTTGTTGAAAAGGACGCCAAGATGTCTTGGTATTCTGGAATGTTTGGTGCACGCCTTTGTCGGTTCAAAACTGATAGCGTTATGAAAGGCTCAGGAGCACGAGCTGAAGATGTAGAAATAGTTTTTGGTACAAATAATCAATCATTTGACATCTCTTCTAATCTTGATCATATTGGATTTAGTACTAGAGGAAAAGTGCTTGTTAAATCAATTGTAAAAGATACCGCAAAATCCTTATTTAAAGGAATGATAAAAATTCGAAAGGATGCACAAGCTTCAGAATCTTTTTTGGCTGGACATGCAATTTTATTAAATAAAGGTGCTCAGGCAGATGCTATTCCTGGATTGGAGATTGAAACCAACGAAGTCAAAGCTACGCATGCTGCATCAGTATCTCAGATTGATGAAGAACAAATATTCTATTTGATGTGTAAAGGGTTGGATAGAGAAAGTGCTAAGCGGGAGATAATAAATGGGTTTGTAGAACCTTTATCTCGAAAAATGGGTCCATTTATTCGTGCTTGGATAAGTTATCTGTTTGAAAACAAGTGGACTGGAAAACCTCTAATGTTAAAGGGCGATGAGGTCATGGAACAGATTCTTGAAGTAGAAAAATCAAGATACAAAGAAACTGCAGATATATTTGAGAAACATTACAAATACAGGTAAAGAAAAAATTTGAAAGATGGACCTTTATATCATTACTTTTATTTTCAATCTTTGAACCAGGTGTTATAAATTGACAAGCACACAAAATTGGATCGATGTTTCCCAATTTCTCAAATTAAAGAAAGGAGAAATGGACGAATTTGATTATGGAGACAAAAAAATCATGATATTAAACCTAAACGGCGAATTTTGTGCGTCAGATCGTATTTGTACTCATGCATACGTTGACCTGACTGCGGGTATTTTAAATGAATCTGAAAGAACCGTAACCTG
>WHSX01000086.1:0-5449 GCA_009379865.1 Candidatus Nitrosocosmicus sp. | reverse complement strand
CATTGCATTTATCGTCTTTTGATTTAAAAAGTGGTAGCGCTTTGAACCTGCCTGCAGAAAAACCTCTTGAGATTTATCCGATGAAAAAAGAAAAGAACAAGCTGTTAATTTTGATTTAATTTTTACCCGTATTTACATTTTATGTCTGTCTGTGTTTTACGCGTCTCTTAAATTATAATTTTAAAATTTGTCACTGTTTAATCAATGAAAGTAACGATTCCAGAGCACCGTTAATTGTATATTCAGACGATTCCATAAAATCTATTTTATTTTTCTTTAATTCAAGTGAAGTTTTTGGTCCTATTGAAATTACCTTATTTACTTTTAAGGCTTGGAGCACTTCTCTTTCATTTTTGCGATCCGATAATTGAGAGAATTGATGATAAATTATTTTAAAAAAAGATCTGACCGTAGAGGGGCTTGTAAAAATCAAAAATGTTTTTTCAACGCGATCAGGCAATTCCAATAACTTCTTCCACTCCTCTGAATTTGATACATTTTTGTATTCCCCTGTTTCATAAAAGAAAACTTGATCTAATAGTATGTATTTGAATTTCGTATTGATATAATTATTAGACTTTACTGATTCTGCGCTTCGGGGCATCAGGATTTTTGGAATTTCTTTTTGATTATCTGTTTTACATTCTCTTTCCAAGTTTTCTAAAAACTCTATTATTTCCGATGAAGAATATTTCTTATCCATGATATTGGTAGAAGATCCTAACTTTGACTCAAATCCGTATCTTTGCAATATTTTTTTGGTCTTTGGTCCAATTACTATTATATTTATCTTATTTAACTCCTCTATGATTCTTTCATAGTTGTGTTGGTTTTTTGCAATTTCAAAAAATATTTTGACTGCATTTGAGCTCAAAAAAATACAATAGTTGTAAAATCCTCTACTGAGCCTTTCAAAAGATTCTTTTACTCCTTGAGAGTCGATCTTATTGAAAGATATAGTAGGTAACGCAATCAATTCAATCTTGTCTAAATGAGCTTGGTCAATGTTTTGGTTTTGGATATCATCGATCAACACTCCTTCATTTGTAATCACAATGATTATTTTTTCCAAATTATTTGACTTTCTCTTTCTTTTTGAATAGAATCATGATTCCACTATGGTTTGTTGAATATACCATTTGATCTTCTTGTGAAGATTTACTATATCTCCAATTATAACTATGGCAGGAGGTTTTACATCATATTCTTTCGCTAAATTAACTATGTTACCTAGGTTGCCAGTAATTACTTTCTGATCCTTTAATGTGCCGTTTTGGATTATTGCTACTAGGGTTATATCATCAATTTTTCCCCCTTTTATTTTATTTATGATCAATTCTAACTTTTCTGTTCCCATATAGATTACCACCGTATCAACCGCTTCAAATAATTTATCCCAATTTACTTCGGGAGTTTTCTTTTCTGGATCCTCATGTCCAGTAACGAATGCAACAGCGGAGCCATACTTTCTATGTGTAAGCGGTATTCCAGAATAATTAGCTGCCCCGATACCAGAGGTAATCCCAGGAATGATTTCAAATGGGATTTCATTCTCAACCAAAATTTCTGCTTCTTCTCCTCCTCTCCCAAAAATAAAAGGGTCACCACCTTTGAGCCTCAATACCCTTCTCCCCATTTTTGCATACTTTATCATCAACTCATTCGTCTTGTTTTGATGAGTAGTCGGGTCCCCAACATTCCTACCGACGTAAACTTTCTCTGACGTATCTGGAAATAGTTTAATAATTTCGTCTCCTATCAGTCTGTCATATAGAATTACATCAGCTTGTTTTATCAATTCAAATGCCCTTATTGTCAATAATTTTGGGTCACCGGGACCTGCTCCGCAAATGTAAACTTTACCCCGTCTATCGTTGTTTTTCATTCTATCAACTCATCTAATGTATCGATATTCATACTAGTATTATTCCATTCTTTTGTTATTTCCTTAGCACCTTTTGAAATTAATACTTCTGCTACCATTTTACCCAATTTTCGCGGATAAGCAGCATTATATTGTTTCTTTACTTTGATAGATTTTCTTCCGTCTAACGAATATACTATAGCAAAAAGTGTCATTAACTTGTCCTTTTTTTTTAAAGTGGCTAACGCTCCCATTGGAACTGTGCAACCAGCTCCAATACTTTCAGTAAGAGATCTTTCAGCCTGAATTTCCTTGTGCGAGTTCTCATGCTCAATTCGCTTTAGCATTTTTAAGAGATCTCCGTCATCTTTTCTACAAACAATTGCTAGGGCTCCTTGACCGGGGACCGGTGTAAAGCTTTGAATACTTAGTCTTTGTGTGATCTGATTTTTCATACCCAATCTCTCAATTCCTGCTTCTGCTAAGATTATTCCAGAATAATGATTTTCTTTTGATTTGGCTATTCTTGTTTCTATATTACCCCTAATTGACTTTACCCTTAATTTTGGATACTTGGTTCTAATCTGTATGGCTCTTCTGATACTACTTGTTCCTATTATAGAACCTGTTTCTAGGTCATGAAGCTTATTGTTATTTATACTGTTTATAAAAACATCGTTAGGACTTTCTCTTTTGGGAATGCATGCAATTACTAACTTATCCGATATCCCTGCGTGAAGATCTTTAAGACTATGTACTGCAAAATCAGCTTTATACTGAAGTAATCTTTCATTCACTTCTTTTTCAAATACTCCAGTTTGATTGATCACATAAAATGGTCTTTTATCTCTATCACCTTTCGTAGTAACTTTGTCTATACTAATGTTTAGGTTTGGCTCAATTTCTCTCAAAGATGAAATGACTAAGTTAGTTTGATAAGTGGCTAACTTGCTAGCTCTAGTAGCAACAACTATTCCCTTAATAATTTTTCACCTTCGATAATGCCATTTCATAAGCATCTAAAGTTTTTTCAAGATCTTCCTCATTATGTTGAGTTGAAATAAAACAGGTCTCAAATGGGGAAGTGGAATAAAGACGCCTTTTGCGAGTAATGTTCTAAACATATCCATAAAGAACTTTGTATTTGATGATTTTACTGAATAATAGTTTCTTATTGTTTTATCAGAAAAAAATAATTGAAACATGGAACCAATAGAATTTATGGTAGCGTCAATTTTCTTGTCTTGTACCATATTTCTTACCGCTTCAACTAATTTGTCACAAGTTCTGGCTACTAAGGGATATATGATATTCCTTTCTTCAATTAAGATCTCTAAAGTTTTCAGGGCTGCAGTTACTGAAAGTGGGTTCCCAGCGAATGTACTTGCTTGATATACCGACCCACTGGGAGCTAATCTAGACAATATTTCTCTGCTGCCTGCGAGAATTGAGATGGGATATCCATTTCCCAAAGTTTTGGCAAAAGTAGCCATATCTGGTTTTATGCCAAAAAATTCACTTGCTCCACCCAAGGCTAATCTAAATCCGGTTACCACCTCGTCAAATATCAAAACAATGTTGTTTTGTTTAGTTAGGTTTCGAATACTATTAAGATAATCTTTTTCAGGAAGTATAAGACCAGAATTAGCCATAACGGGTTCAACTATTATACAAGCTATGTCATTGTAATTCTGTTCATTATCTATCACCGATTTCAGTAACTCGATATCATTATACGGAATGGTGATAGTTTTTGAGGCACTCTCTGATAATATGCCATCAGAATATTCTTGTTCGGCTGCCCCTGATCCAGCTTTATTTAGGACATAATCGTAAGCACCATGATACCCACCCTCAAATTTTATTATCTTTGTTTTTCTTGTAAATGCTCTTGCTAAGCGAATAGAATGCATCGTTGCCTCGGCTCCAGTATTCATAATTCTTATCATTTCGGCACAAGGAATTATTTTGGAGCAAATTTCAGCTAGCTGAGTTTCCTTTTCTGTAGGAGTACAAAACAAATTACCTTTGTCTATTTGACTCTTTATTTCAGAGCCTATTTGCTGATTACCGTGTCCTAGAAAAACTGATCCGTAACCTAGGCAATAATCAATCAATACATTACCATCATTGGTATATAACCGACTTGCATTGGCAGATTCAACAAAAAACGGGTACGGTTTAAAATATCTGACTGGACTATTAACTCCTCCTGGAATCACTTTGGATGCTCTTTCAAATAGAATACGTGATTTGTCAAATGTTATATCCGTCATGAGGTATAATGATATTGTTGGTTATATGTTCTAGATATACATTATCTAACTATTGTTAATTATCGATGTTCTTGGTCTACAAAATGACTAACTTTTGATCATCTCTTTAATTGGAGTTTTGGATGATTCGTTGAATGTTTAGACCTTTTGGATAATTACATACCTATCAATATTCTTACATTCGTTAGCTACTATTCAAGTGATCGAATCGGATTTTGGTTTTCCTTAGATTTAATTTTGTATGGGGGTCATATGCATAATATTAGGATTAAGTAGAATACCTTGCCATTTACAATGCCTTCTTTCATCAACTACAAGAAAGGGGCAATTTTTAAATACTAGATCTTGATCTGCATGGTAAGAATAGTAGAAAAAATATGATTAAGAGGGAACTATGAAGAACGCTACATTGCCGCTGCCAATATTATTAATATTATTCCAACTATTGCTAGAATAATTCCTACAATCCTTGCTATGGTATTTGCACAAGGAGGCAGCATCCTTGAAATCGAATAAAATATTACACCAATGAAGGTAATAATAATTCCTGTAACTAAACTCACATATGATTTGTGACTTTATTAGAATATCATTGTTTAGTGACAATCTTTTAGCAAATTCTAGGAATCCTCTACCAAAACGCTGACAATACTCTTGTGATGATTTTCATAAATTACAGAGGTATCCATATTTTGGCCTTCATTGTGATTTAATCACGATTTTGGTTTACCGAAACATCTGATTCCTAAATCAAAATACTAGACACGTTAGAGGAAGAGTAAAGATGTATTCATAAATCATATACAACATAATTTTAAAAACTAGCAGTTTGTTTCCTGATTTTGGTTTTTTTTCCAAATTTTCTCGCCTTCTCCAGAATCCGGTAGTAGGTCAATGTTTGATTAAAAACTAATGAAATAATGAATATAGTTGCGAGTATTACAGCAAGCATGAAAGTTAATTGCTGTAAAAAACTCATACCTATTATAAAAAGTCATACACTTATATGTCTAATCATTTGTTCGTGTATTTTTTAATCGGGCAGCAAATAAATAGATGTAAAATCCTCTTTATGAATAATTATTTTTAAAAAAATTCCGATCACCAAAAGTGGTTAGGTAGGAGGCTTGCCCGCCATCGGTCTGTCTTTTTATGGAAAGATCTTTCAAAATACTTTAACTACTCTTAATTTATCTTTAATAAGAAATTCATAAAAGATAATAAAGGCAAATGTCCATAAGAGATAATGCAAAATTATGTAACATTAATCCCTGTTGTTATGCTGATAGGTGGTTTTGCTTTTTTAGGT
>WHSX01000085.1 GCA_009379865.1 Candidatus Nitrosocosmicus sp. | reverse complement strand
AACTCCTGATACCCCACCTGAAACTCCTGATACCCCACCTGAAACTCCTGATACCCCACCTGAAACTCCTGATACCACACCTGAAACTCCTGATACCACACCTGAAACTCCTGATACCCCACCTGAAACTCCTGATCGACAAGAATTTCAGACAACCGTGAAGGATTGTGAAACTAATCCAACGGATTCTTTTGCAGGTGGATCATTGACGATTATTACCGATAAAGATTTTTCCCAAGTATATAAGATAACTCCAAATCCATACGGTACTGAAGATTCACTATATTTTGTAAACAATGATTTTTTCGATTGTGATTCTAATAACTCGGTGATATCCCTAAATGGACTAGATTATTCTTGGTATACCGTGGAAATCCTTGATCAATACAATGCCAATAATACCAAGACATTTGATATTTCCATAAATGACAAATTTTCCTTTCCTACGATATACGTGTTTGACAGGGAATTTGTTCCAAATTTGATGTATGAACCTATACGTTCACAATTTATTATATGGTTAAATGAAAGTGTTACCACAAATGTGGGACTAGTTTCGCAAGATTACGTCCAAAATGGTGAAATAAAATTTGTTTTTGAAAATCCACCTGGTTTTGTTATTAATATGAATAATAGTGGACAAATTAATGAGAAGGATTTTATGAACAAACTTAGTAATGATCCAAGGATTTTTGCAATTAATCAAGATTTAAACGGAAAGATCGCCTCAGTTAAATATCATAATCAAACCATCCCCGATAGTCTTGAAAGAATCAATGCAAATGTGCTCAATATCACAAGTGAAATATTGGCCGGTACTTTTTCTAAACAATCTGGAGAACTGGATTTTTCAAATGTTGATATCGCAATCTTGGATACAGGAATAAGCCTTGACCATCCCGATCTGAATGTCTACAGGAATGTTTCTTTTGTAGATGGTACTCTAACTGGTGATGATGACTTGGGCCATGGGTCACATATTGCTGGAATAGCTGCTGCAAAAGATAATTCAATAGGTATAATGGGTGTTGCACCTGGGGCTAAACTTTGGGCCATCAAGGTATGTGATGTTAACGGCAACTGTCCTCTATCGTCTCAAATAAAGGGTATACAGTACGTTAATGAACATGCTGACGAGATAGATATAGTTAATTTAAGCATTGAGAATCCGCCATCAGAAAAATTGGATAAGAGTATTAATGAATCCCTCTCAAAGGGTTTGATATATGTAGTAGCCGCAGGAAACAGCCATATTAACACATCATTAACTTCTCCAGCAAGAATTCTTGGCGTAATAGCAGTTTCTGCAATATCTGATAGTGACGGAGAATGTGGAGGTAGGGGCAATAGTACTATAGGGGGCCCAGATGATTATGCTGCAAGTTTCAGTAACTATGGGAATAGTATCGATTTTGCAGCACCGGGTGTGAATGTATTTTCGACTTACAAGGACCAAGGGTATGCATTTGACAGTGGTACAAGTATGGCAGCCCCCGTTGTAGCAGGACAGGCCGCTTTGTATAAAAGCATTAAACCTAATGCTACTTCTGAGGCGGTAATTTCTAACCTGCTTAATTCTAGTGTTCCATATACAACGCCTTGTGCAGGTGTTAATTATGGTCATTTTCAAGATGCTCAAAACTATCATAAAGAACCATTGATCTATTCGTTAAGAATTCCATAAGTAGAAGCGCTCTCATTACTCCATGCTAGTAATCTTCGATTTTCCGGTTACATTTTCGATTGGTTTCTGATTATGGTTAGATCTACGCTGCTTTAACATAGAGCCAATTAGTCTTGTTTCCTTATATCACAGCGGATTTTTAGATAATCAATTACCGAAATCTCAATTTCGTAATAGATAACGATGTAATAAAATAAATATGATGTATGTTCAAAAATAGATATGGAATGTGCCGTGTATGATACATATGTTTCAAAAAAAGATGGAAGAATAATGCATTTTGATGTGATTGTAGAAGCAAATACTCCTCACGAAAAAGCAATCGAATACGGAAAGGAGTATCTTAACAGTGTCGATCAAGGAGGGCAAAAAATGACACAAGAGGAATGTCAGTTCTGTCATATTCAAGAGGCTCCACCAGTTGTAGCAAAAGACATTACAGATTCTGGTTACTTCATTCAAAAAATGGAAGGTTGTCCTTAGAACCGCAAATTCTGCTATTTGGATTGTCTTCAAACAACTTGTTTATGAAATCCAGGTCAGATGGCGAGTTTTACAAAATTTATCAATCGTTTAATAAAAAAAATCACTCATAATTCCTTTGTTTTTGCTATTGCTACTGATATGTTACTTCAGATAAGTTCAAATAAGAAACTCATCACATTATTGTCAAATAGATTTCCTTTGATCTTATCCTCATTGCTTTTATTATTTCTGCATTACGTAGCATTGGATTACCCTGCATGACCTTATTTTTTTCAAGCCCGATTGGACTTGGACATATAACACGTGATATTGCAATTGCAAAGGAAATTGCAAAGTCATTTGATTATCATGATTTCGAATTCATTACGGGTTCAAAAGCTTTTGATTTTATATGTAATGAGAATGATTCCTCGGAAGAATCAAAGTTCCCTGCTCGTAATCTATATTTTCCTCCAGAGTTTTCAGTAGATGAAGGGAAGTTAAAAAACAGTTTTTTATGGTTGCTAAAATATGTATCCTACTTTCGAAAATCCAAAATAAAAGTGAAGAAATTTTTATCAATCAGAGGCATGGATTGGGGAGCCTCTCCTTTAATTATAACCGATGAAGATTTTGCTTCTTTATCTGTCGGAAAGGATCTAAATATTCCGAGAATCCTTATTACAGATATACTTAGGACTAATTTTATAAGAAATGGAATATTGTCCGGTATTGAAAAATATCTTAACAATTCAATGTGCAACCTGATAAAGTCTAGTGATTGTGTTATTATTCCGGAATCTGGAGATAATCGCGATAATTTATTTTATGTGGGTCCAATAGTTAGAGAAATAAGAACATCACGAGATGATTTGCGGAGGAGGTTTTTGTTTAATAAGATTACAATTTTGATAACCACAGGAGGCACCTCATATGGACACTATTTAATAAAAAAGACTGTCGAATCATTTATGAGACTACGGAAACGGTTTGATTGTGATTTGGTGATATCTTTTTCATCTAACATTTCACTTAATAATCAAGGAGATAAATCCTGGAGGAATATCGGCTTTGTAAACAATATCCATGAATATGTGTACGCAGCCGATTTAGTTATATCGTTAGCAGGAAAATCTACAATTGATGAAAGCCTAGTTTACGGTACTCCTGGTATTTTTATTCCAATTAAGAATCATTTTGAACAAGAGAATAGGGCCAGAGAAATGGGATTTTCATACGAGGATATCAATAAGCTAGATACAATTATGGAAGAAAAACTTTCAGGCTTCCGTTTAAAAAAAGAAAATATGGCGTCAAATGGGGTGGCCAAGGCTGCCATGCTGATTAACGAATATCTGAATAAATAATAACAGGATATTGTATTAATTTTTGTATTGGAGCCATTAGTAATTGCAAAATTCGGCGGATCAGCGTTAGGAGTAAATGGCGCTAAGATCCCAATCATAATCGATAGAATAAGAGAACTCAGGAAAAAGTCAAAGATCATTTGTGTGTTTTCTGCTCCTCTTACAAATTATGAAGGAAAGAATATGTCCATGACTGATGTTGCCATCCGGATTTCAAAAAATTATGCTACATCTAATCCGGTAGACATTGATGTACTAAAAACCGTCTATTTGGAAATTTCAAATAAATATTTATCTAATACCGACAAACTAAATTTTGAATCTGAGTTAGAGATATTTAACAAAACTGTTTTAATATCTCTCAAGCAGGTGGCAGAAAATCGCCGATTTGTTGACGTGAGTCGCTCGCGAATTCTTGCTTATAGCGGAGAAATAGTGATTTCGCTTCTAATGGATTATATTTTAAAAAGTAACGGCATTAAATCCTCTAGTGTGAACGTGAATGAATGGCCAATAGTTACAGATGATAATTTCGAAGCAGCTAGTTTCTTGCTAGATGAATCTAAAAATCAGATAGAGTCACTAATTAAGTTAGTTAAAGAGAATGATGTTTTATGCATCGGTGGTTTTATAGGAAAAACAGTAGATGGCCTTGAAACCACTTATGAAAGGGGAGGATCTGATAGATCAGCTGCGGATTTGGGGATTTTATTATCATCACGGTTTAACGTCATTCTTGATTTTGAAAAAGACAATTCTGTATTAAGTGCAGACCCTAAAATAGTTTCTAAAAATCTACACAACGTAAAGACTCTATCTTATAACGAAGCTAAACTTGCAGGCATGTTTGGAATGAAAATTTTGGATCCAATTGCGATTAAAGATATCGATGATCATGACCTAAATTTAGTCATACTGGTTACTAATATTTCAAACCCTTCTAATTATACACAAATACTAAAGCAATTGTCAGATGATGAGCTCGAAACCGAAGCCAAAATTAAGATAGTCACTGGTAAAAAAAACTGTGCTATCGTTAGAATGGAATCCATAGCTGCATCTCACATTGCTGCATTATTTGAGAAGCAAAGACAATATCATGATTTTATTAAATTGTCTCCATATAAAAAAGACAATTTGGAAATGACAAGGTTCCTATTTTTGGACGGCGACTATGTAAAAAGACACGAAAAAATATTTCGCTCATTCTATCCCAAAGTTGAAATGGTATATGGGAGAGGGGTAGTTACTCTTATTGGAGATTCCATGTGGAAGATTCCCAAAATAGTTTCTGACACAAGTAGTATCGTTAGTCAGCAGGATATTAACATACTAAACATAGATGCACAGGAGGAGACTTCAAGAATTCTCATCCTGGTAGAAGATCAAAATGTTGAAGAAGTTATTAGATCAATACACTCAAAAGGCTCGATTATAAATTAGTTACACTATTCTGGTGTACTGTTTATGATAGAAAGTGATAAAATTTGGATTGATGGAAATTTAATCGATTATGATGAAGCAAAGGTGCACGTATTAACTCATGGATTACATTATGGGACCGGCGTATTTGAGGGGATTCGTTCATATAAAACTGCAGAAGGTATTACTATATTTCGACTAGACGATCATATAAGAAGATTGTTCAATAGCGGAAAAGCCTACTTTATGAAGTTTGAATATTCATTTGATGAACTTAAAAGGGCTACAGTAAAAGTAGTTAAGGCGAATAGATTGGATGAATGCTATATAAGGATCATTGCTTTTTATGGTTATGGTAAATTGGGGGTTAACCCTTTACCCAATAAGGTATCTATAGCAATATCTGCATGGAAATGGACTGAACATATCAAAAAAGAAGACATGGAGCAAGGTATTCATGTTATGGTATCATCTTGGGAAAAGGTAGGAATAAAGTCAATGCCTACTCATGCAAAAGGAGTGGCAAATTATGCTAATTCGGCATTAGCAAGAATGGAAGCTTTGAAATCGGGGTTCGATGAAGCGATAATGCTAAATTCTAACGGTTTTATCGTGGAAGCAAGCGCGGAAAATATCTTCTTTGTAAAGGGAGGAATATTGTATACTCCACCAATTTCTACGGGAGCACTTGAAGGAATAACCCGAGATACAGTTATTGAAATTGCCAAGCAAAATGGTATCAACATTTGCTTCGACAACATTTCTAGGGACGAACTTTATTACTTTGATGAAATATTTTTAACTGGAACTGCATCAGAAATTGTTCCGGTTGGATTCATTGATCACAGGGTTATAGGCGATGGGGGTATTGGACCAATTACAAGAAAAATCCAGCAACATTTTGAAAACATAGTGAGAGGCAATAACCAGGACAAACGGACTTGGCTTACAATTATACAATAAAGTGAACATACCATATCGAAATCTGTTATTTTCTTACACTATAGACAAAATGGCTTATTAAATATCGGTTAATTAGACATTGTAAAAACATAATTTTATATCCTGCCCATTTTTAAATGGATAGAGACTTTGATATGATAGAGTTGAGCTGTGTTATGAAGAGACATTTACGTTTTCATCCTATGGGTGGATCAGGTATCGTTTTACTACTTTTAGTCCAGTTGTCCACAATTCTAAAGTCAATTCTAACTTGCCAGTATAAAGCGTGTACCCTTCTGCTAATATCGATTCCAATATTTATCCTATAGCATTCCATATTCTTTGTAAAGAGGTATCATACCTATAGCCTGTGTTAAAATGACCCCCTTCAAATTCCATATATTCGTGACTAATGCCTCGATCTCTGCATCTCTTACTGAATATTCTTGATCCTATGGTCAGATTAAATTCATCGTTACTTCCACAATCAAAATACAAAAGTTTCATTTTTTTCAGATTGTCTGAAAATTCATTTACCTTATTGATTGGGTCGAATTCTTTCCATAATTTCCATACATTCTCTTTGAATTCTCCTGATTCTATATCAAATGGTAAATCTATATATAATTCTGAATTATTCAAGTTCGGCGAATAATGTGCAGCCATCGATAGAATACTTAGTGTCGTAAAGTCTTTTTTATCGTGTTTACTTGCCTTATTCCAAAAGTCAATAAGCCATCTTTTAGGACTCTTGTACTTTCTTAACACATCAATTGCGATCGGAAAATCTGGTAAATAACAATATTCAAACGCCGAATCAAATGAGTGTGCTGCTATGGCACTAAAAATTCTTGGATTTCGCATTCCTAAGGAAAGAGCTCCAAACCCGCCAGACGATTTCCCAAGAACAGCTCTTTTTGAAACGTTATAATTTGAATCAATGAAAGGAATAATTTCATCTATAATGTAATCCTCATACCTACCAACAGCCACGGAATTGATATATTGGCTTCCTCCTAATCTGTTAAAACAATTCATAATTACAATGATCATTTCCCCACATTTTTGATCCTGATTCAATTTCCCCAGTCTCTCGTGAATGGGCATCGAAAAAGGATTCCAATTAATGGTGGAATAATTGTCATTTCCAAAAGAAGGTAACAAAAAAATAGTTGGATACCCTGCCGATAAACTCGCAGAATAATTATCGGGAGTGTAAATTATTATGTCCCTTTCATACGGATCCTCTAAAGGATTATTTTTTAATATTTTACTTTCAAGTTTTAAGATATCCGTCTTCCCGTTCAATTCTTTTTATCCATATCCGGGATATCTCTCTTTTATTTTCTTTTTTATATTTGAAGTCAATTTTTCTGATACGATATCGTGATACTGGCTCTTTCCAATTAGGTTTTTACTGGTATATAGGAAAGGTCCGTAAAGATAATCCGTACCTTTTGTGGGTACTGTTGGTTCCATGGAATTCAACATCAAATTCAATTCCCTGTTAATGTAATCCGTATTTTGCTTCGACAACATTTCATGTTCTTCAGAAATTTTTCTAAACATATTCATAAATACTGGTGGATCTATTTTCCTATATCCAAACGGAATGATGTCCTCATCAAAGGTTTTCTTCATCTTGATAGGATCCATATCCAATTTTGTACCCGTTATGATCGGGGAGGGTTTATAGATGGAATCAATTTTTAATTGCCAAGATTCGTCAGAGTTTGTCACTGTTGCATCAAAAAATCCATCGCGGATCGAATTTGTGGATATGATGAAATTCCAATTTCTAGGGTTTACTGAATATTTTCTGAATATCTGCTTGGCAAGTATCTTCTCCTCCAGAATTTCCATAGATAAAAATAGTTTGGTATTTAATAATAGGCTTACGCTTCTTTCAACAAGCCCTTGAGGCTTAATAAATTATTTGGTATCTCAGGTTGTTATTAAATCGTCTAATGTAGAAAAAGGGGGGTGTCTTCCTGTTATCTTAAATATTGTCGAATTACCCTTTTTGCCGTGCTCTTCCACATATTCTAATTTTCTGAATATTACTAAGGCTATTTTTCCACGCTGTCTATTATTACCGCAAGCTTTTCTCTCCTTATCTTGTAAATCCTGTAAAATAAATTCACCATTGTTTCTTATCTTTTCTTTTGATAAATCAAGACATGCCTTCCAAAGCCTTGATATAATGGATCGATTTTGTCGAAGTGATCCCAAATATAATATTTTGGAGTATTTTTGAGTTATTATTTGAGCTGCAAATTCAAGATCATCTGTTTTTCGATGATAAATATTATAAACACTTCGTTTTTTTCGAGGACTCTCTTCTAAATTGAACCAGAAACTATATCCTTCTGGCTCGGCATAAAATTGATTGATATTACTTGAGTCATATTGCCTTTTTTCATCTTCAAATCCGGAAATTTTACTTAATTTCCAATTTCGACTATCGTTTAAGATCTTTTGCGCGTCAATCAGTTTTTCATAGTTAACAATAAATTTTCTTTTCTTATTTGTTTCCAATTTAAGGAGCAATCCATTATCCACAAGATTATTTAATGCAAGCGTCAAATTTTCCTCAAAATGTCTACCAGAAAGTTTTCTAATCTGATCTTCAAAGAGAACGTTGTGTACTCCTTCACCAATTAAATTATATATGATCCATTTTTTCCAATCTGAGATAGAGACCACTCTGCACTCCTTATCCTTATCCGTAATATTGTTTCTTTACAAACATTTAATCTTTACTAATTATAGTAATATTGATGCTGCTTTTTCACCTTGATTTTTGGTAATTCCAAACTTAAAACATTTAGGTTTAATATCCTAGATGTGATTATCATTGTTAAATAAATTCCTTTGTTGATAGTTTTTTAGTCTATTAGTCTATTTTGCTTTTATTACATGTATTTGATGTCATGTTGCAATGCATATGAACAAAAGGATTAAAAAATTATTAGATCGAGTCGATTCTTAAATAATATTATTGTTAGGGAGTTTATCAAAAGCAACCACTTAGGATTTCAGTGAATCAGGATGTTGGGAATTTGGTAGTAATAGTGGTGAATCCCAAAAAAATATTTGGCCGAGCATTAAGAACTAGATAAAAATGGCCTTGATGATTACAATATACCTATTTCTGGTCTGTTAAAATTCATAATGACACAATTTTCATAGTTTATGCTACTAATCATGTCAAATACAAGTAAATGAAATCAGGTTCTTTTCTACAGATAGATATATTCTGATAATAGTTTAATTCATATTACTTTGTTAATTTGCAGATCATTTTTTCTAGTATATCCATTAGAATCAAAATAACTGCACTATAAGAAGAAATGCAGTTATAATTTATTCTGAAATAAATTGCAAGTTAAGATGATCCTATTTAAGAAAGTTACACTTTTAGCCATATGTGCATCATCCCTACTCTTCGTCTTAACCTTAAATGGATCTTTCTTAAACTTCACATACTCCGAATCTCCAGTGGCGTCTGATTATTACAATCAAAAGTATGACATTAACCAAACACTTCATAATAAGTGCGATTTCTTAAACCTGTGTAATGGTGATGGTGCAAAAATATCGAGTGGAATTTCACCTACTGTTAATAAAGGGATTGTAGATATTTCTTACTTAAAAATTGATATAGACCTTCCATTTCCATAGTAAACCGTAGCATTAGTTTCTCTATTAGCGGAAATTACCTGTTCATTAATGAAGCTTGGTTTGATTTTTTTGAGGATCGGGATTAGTTTCTCTAATCTTTTTATCGTTTGTGGGTGCAAATGATGCTCTATCCCTTCCGCATCCAAATGAGCCACATCATCCTCTACCCCTATCATCTTTAAGAATTCAGCAAACAAACTGTGTTTTTCTCGTATATTCTGTGCTATGTTGATTCCCGCCCCTGTAAGCTTAAAACCTCTGTATTTTTCATAAATAAGATAATGATTTTCATCTAACTTCTTTACCATTTTAGTCATACTTGGTGAACTCACATTAAGATACTTTGAAATATCTGCTGTAGTTGCATCCCTTCTGCTGAATTAATTCATAAATCACTTCCAGATAATCTTCCATCCTATCTGTTCTTATTTCATCCTCCTTCTTTTCATTATGTGCTTTACGAATGATCGAGTCTATTTTCGCTCTCTTCCTTATCTTTATTGGAAATGTAATCATCAGCATACAAATGTCTTGAATTGAAGTGAGCATAAAATAATTCTTTCCTTAAATACTGGATTCAATTTGTCCAGTCATTCAATCAAATTATCATTCGGTTACATTGGTTCTATATATCACAATAACGTCTGAATATTTCCAGAGTATAAATAATAAAGTTTTATAGACTGGGGATATAAAATCCAGATATCAAGCAGAAAAAAGTCAACAAGAAGAGAAGATTAGATGCACTAAATGTGTATACTGAAACGGAAGTTGATTATTTTATTGATACAATAAAGAATGTAAAGCCATTTCCCAAATTGAGAGATCTAAAGAAGCTATTGTCTCCTACACTATCATTGGACAAGATAAATGCTATTCTAAAATATCTTGAGCGATCTAAACAGATAATAATTGATTTAGATGGAAATATTGTTTGGATAAGAAATAACAATATGAAAGAGGATTCAAATCTTTCAGAAACTGCTAATTTTTCCAAAGAATTCATAGAGCATTTTGGTAAATTTTAATTTATGGAATTATGTCATAAATATATTTAAATCACGTATATACGTAAAATAGTACAAACATGGTAGATTTTTTTAAGTCTAAACGAAATAGGCGAATTACTCCGGATGGCGAACCACTGGAAGATGTAGGCGGTGGAGGTGGATTTGGTTTTTCTAGTCCATTAAAAATAGCTATACCTGCAATAATTGCTATTATTATTATTTTTGTTGTTCTGACCTCTAGTTTGAAGATCGTTGAGGCTGGTAATCGTGGGGTATTATTAAAATTCGGTGCAGTTGATACCTCGGTCTCGTTAAGCGAAGGCTTGCATTTTGTATTACCGTTTAGGGATTCAATAGTACCTATGGAAGTTCGAACTCAAAAGATCGTTGAGAGTACTACTTCAGCTTCAAAAGATCTTCAAAATGTGGCGACTGAAGTCGCGTTGAATTATCGAATTAATCCTGACACAGTTCCAATTTTGTACAAGGAGATCGGTCTAGATTATTCTAA
>WHSX01000084.1 GCA_009379865.1 Candidatus Nitrosocosmicus sp. | reverse complement strand
TATCATTGAAAGGACTATGCAATACATCAAGGACAGAACCGAGGGATTTGATGACTATTTTCCATGTAGAAAAAAGAATTGTAAACAAAAGCATGTCAAACAATGGTTCGATTTATTTGCATATCATTATAACAGCAATATCATGTCTTAACTTTACAGAGCCGAAAAGACATTGCCTCCACTTAAGACACCTTCTAATGGAAATATTGGCTCTGAAACACAATATAACGAAAACAAATAAGAAATTTATAAAAATAATGTTACTACACATAGTATTATAAAAGAATTAATAAAATTGAGATATATGAAAATATATAATTGTTTAGAAAATAAATTCCTTAATTTATTGTTATTTATGGAGTACAAACCTACATCAAATTCAGGAAATTTTGAGCAAAGCAATGCGATATCTAAGCCATGAATAGGAAAGGAAATTCCTAGCCCTTAGTATAGAACTGAGAAAAATCCATTCTCTGGATAATTGACTATATAACTCACGGAGAAATGTAGATGCAAATTATTCATACTTACCATATAATTCTATTTTCCCATCATCGATCGAATTTCTTTT
The DNA here is from genome assembly GCA_009379865.1 of Candidatus Nitrosocosmicus sp. GTDB lineage: Archaea > Thermoproteota > Nitrososphaeria > Nitrososphaerales > Nitrososphaeraceae > Nitrosocosmicus. The sequence continues at coordinate 10,636 of WHSX01000084.1, read as the reverse complement.
ACTTCTTCTTGATTAGTATATGGAGTACATAACCTCGTTTGATTAGCTCTTGTTCTTTGAGTCCAGAATTGTATGCTTTGTCAAGACATAGATGTTGCGGACTTCTTATTCCTCGTTTAGATATGAAGGATGATGATGATCGTCTGATAACTACATTATCCACCACATCTATTACCAGTTTGATATCATAGGTGCCGGCAGAGGATATGACTGCCGATAGCGAAATACCGTTTTATCAGTTAAAATGTGTCTTTTTGTGCCTGGTTTGCTTCTATCAACAGGATTATTTCCAGTCATTTCCCCCTAAAGGTGACTTTATGGATATAGAATCAAAAGATTGCCATGTCCAGTTGATACCATTGGTAGCATCATAGATTTTCAATAGTCTAATCCATGTCTTTTTGAAAATATCTAGTCTATTCCATTCTTGGAATCTTCTATGACAGGTGGAACCTGAGCCATATTCTTTGGGAAGCATCTTCCACTGATATCCCGTTCTAAGGACATAGATAATACCATCAAGCACTTTTCTGTATGGTATAACAGGTCTACCTATAGTCCCGGATGGTTTTTCTTTATGTAATCTCATCTGAATCTCATTCCATAATTTATCTGGAATCCTTATGATGGTATGATGATTATTGTATTTATCAGTCCTTATCTCCTCTTCCTTCTGGATACAGGTCACAGGTTAGCAAAAGGATTAGTGAGCTATAATCCTATCGAATTTTGGGATAGGGTCTTAATACAATATGTTAACGCCATTCATTTTTGTCAATTGAATAATTCTAAATTTTTATCGATATAGGGTAACAATTCATTTTCTATAATATCTTTAACGTTGGCATCAATGTCAAATGATAGTGGGAGATAAAATTTAGTCTGATCTTGAAGATTTTCCTCCATTATAACTGGAACTGTGGCACGTATCAGCTTATCATATTTTCCGATAGAGTGTTTAAGCTTACCCAGTTTGCTTACAAAGTCTTCTCTTGTTGCAGCTCTAAGTACTGCCTGCATTGCATAATTTTCGGTCTCTTCTCCTGTCATGAGTGGTATTAAATTCTCTCTGTACGATGTGACCAACAAGGTACCCAAATTGTTTACTACTCCTGCAAATCTAATCGACTTGTTTAGGTTTATTATCTCATTGCATATTCGTGTGAAATGACCTGAAGTTGTGTGGGATGACATATGAAGCTTACTAGGATAAATAAAGACAATGCAACTATTTATTCAGTAGATCTCTTGCATAATTAGATGGCATTTAAAATTTTAGGAAATAATAATAATTACTTGTAAAGATTATAATGCTATATCTGAAAGTCAGATGATGATTGCTAACTTTATGATAATTTTTCCATGATTGCTAATTACGCAAGAGATCTACTCATTATTCAGGTTAGTATTTTTGTGTTATTGTTATCTTTTATCTTAACATTCAATCTGTTTATCCTTCTGTTTATTGTACTGAAATGAGGAATGGATGGAATTCTATTACCTACATGGCCTTTGACGATACCTTCTGTTTTTGTCTGTCTGTAAGGTAGGTGAAGCGAAAGTATACTTTGGCATAACCTAACATGAGAACAAAAGTTTCAGGATAATGAAATGGTTCTCTTGTTTTGCCTTTATTCATCTCCTCTAACTCTTTATCCCAGTTGTCTATAACATCAAAACCAAGTAGTATTTCGCCTCTTCTTTTACAAGAGATTCGTTATACTCTGACCATTTCACATGGTCTATGGAAAGAAGTTAGCTAAATATTTTAGGAAAAAAGGCAATCGTGCAACAAAGCAATATTTTAATACAATTTTTGACTTATTATTTAACATGCGATAAATAAATATGTCATTTACATATCAATTGTAAAGAAAAATTACAGACAAGTTTATCTTTTTTAATGTTGTCATACACTAATGCAAGTAGAAAAAATTCTTAAAAATACTGAAACGGATGTGATAAATGAATTAAAAAGATCTGGAATAAAATGAGTACGACTAAATTTCTGCGTTCCTTTTGGATTTCTTCATCAAATATCTGTAAACAGTACTTTTTTACAGAACAAAATACTAGAAAGAAAAATAGGTATGTAATGTGAATATTAACATGTCAGAATCCGATCGAGATTTTGAAAAATATGAAAAGTTGAAAGATAATTATAATTGGTTTCATTCTAATTATGAAGAATTGAAAAGAGATTATAGTGATCAGTATGTTGCAGTTAGGAACAAAAGGCAAATAGATAATGATTACAACTTTGAATTATTGATAAAGAGATTGAATTTATACAACTGTGATGAATCAATCGTCATCGAATATGTATGTTAGCTCACTTAATATGACTATCGTGTTTAGACAACGAAGGATTTAACAAGAATTTGTATGTGATTTAGAAAATGCTTTATGAGACAATGAATAATTGGTAACTATAGACTCACTTTTAAATTAAATGAGATAATTCCTAATTTATTAAAAAAGCATATCGAAATTGTCACTGGAGAGAAGATTAATGGGCAAAGAGTCATAATCATAACAAGAATTGATTCTGATCAATCCCTCAGCCAGCAGGAGCAAGACCAAAATTCCAACTCATTTTCAGATAGTTTTATCGTACCTTTGACAACTTGAATTAATCTAAATATTCATAGAAGAGGCAGTTCAGACATCTTCGAATGTGAAAAGTGTTCTATAACAGGTGATATTCATTTAATGAAACAACATCCCTGTAAGAAAGATTTGACGATGCTTAGTAGATAACCGTCAATATAATTGTCCACTCACTATTGCAAAAGTAATCAAATAACCTATCTTTTTAAGCACAAAGTTAGACATTTTCGATAGAGAACACAAATTTGGACGGTTGGACGATTCGAACGGTTCTTTGCTAAATATTATAGAGGATAAATATTGTAGATTACTTAGATTACGTTTGTCCTTCGAAAATAACCCGTTGTCACCTTTCTTAATCAAAATTTGCATAATTATCCAAAACAATCGTCATTCTCCTGGTTTAGAAATATAAACATCATAAATTTTATAATAACCAACAATCATCCGAGATCGAAAAAAACTTTAGAGTTCTTAAAGAAGGGGTGAAACAGTTAATTGACATTAAATTTAATACTCTTAATGAAAATGGCCCTGATGAATATACAGCTCTGATTATTTATGAAGAAAATATGAATCCAGACAAGGAAGATCCTCAAATGTACGAGTAAATTAGAAATTCATGTAAGCCAATAATATCAAAATAACTACGAAGTGCCAAGAGAGAATACATTACCTATTGATAGATTTCTGTGCTTTGTTGATTATCGATTCCACATGTGAAGGTATATTCACTTCGTGAATTTCCTTTTTAATTTTGCGCTTACTCATTAAATATTGGTGGGCAAATTCACGAGTAATTGATTTGACATTAGAAAAATCAATTATAATATCATCTGAAGGGGCATCCTCAACCTCTTTTTCAACAAAAGTAATCGCACTTTTTTTCATTTCCAAATCCGCTGAAATAAAATCCCTAATAAAAACAACATGAATAGCAATCATGGCTGTCATATCAATTTAGTCTTCGCCTTCTCTAAATTTGTCTATTTCTATCAATTGTATTTGATGATTGCTATCTATCAGTTTTAGCTGTCATTAGTACTAAGATAATGTAAACAAATGGCAAAGGAGTAAGAAAATGAATACATCTATAACTAAAAGAAAGTAATAGTATTAGTATTAGCACAATAGACCTAACTACAACTAACAATGGATTTATGATTTGTTACTCCATGAATCATAAATTTGCTTATTTCATAATCTTAAAGGTAGTAGTTACCATGAAACTCATCATCGATTAATAATATGATTATACATTACCTAATTTTGTAATGAAATAATCAGAAAAGAACAATGATAGGTCGAAATTATTAAGACTTGATTATCGTCTCCGCTTGGATCTGAGTGTCTGAACATATTTTTCTTCGAGATAATATGATTACAGATGCTCCAATGCAACAATCATTTCCAATTACGGACCTAAAATGATCTGTGCCAGTATCTACAAGGATATCATTCATTTTATATTTTATATTTCTCCTATCCAATAAAACATCGGCAGTACCAGAATATCCTCCATACCATACATTTTGTCCCACCATGGTATCCAATATCACATTATGATGAGAAATCTTGTCATTACCTGCAAAATAAGATGACATATTTCACAATTAAATTCGACTCTTGTATTATGCAATTTAGCTTTGTATACAAAATTCACAAAATAACTTGTTAGTTAATTGTCCTACCGGGGTAGTTGTTTACCAACCATCTCTTATCAATAATCAAATAGTTCTATTTGTGTAACCGCTGAGCTGTTAAACAATCATCTCTTCAATGTTGATGTTAACGTAGAAGACAATGATGATAATGATGATAACAACAAACATCACAAAAAACACTATCATTACTATTATCAGGACCATAAAAAAGTAGATCCACGTTATGACGATAAATACGATATGATTGACTGGCAAGATGATGATGAATCTAAAAACTTGTCAATTAAAGAAATGGATAAGATTCTAGAAGACCAACAAAAGAAGAATCAAAATACAGATGATCAAAGCGATCAGACAAAAACAGCATCAATAGATAGTGATAGTGGAGAAAATACTGACGAGAGTGAAAGTAGTGATGATGGATCAGATTCCGGTTCAGATAGTGATGGTGGCGATGATGGAGGAGATAGCGGAGGAGACAGTGATAGTGATGGCGGTGACAGTGGAGGAGACTCTGGTGGAGACAGTGGATCAGACAGCGGTAATTAGACCATTCTAAAAAAACTTCATATTTTATTTTCTAAATTATTTTTTATCCAAATAAATCAATGTCTTTAAGATTAAATCATCTGTATTTATTTTCACATGTTTTTTATATGGGATCTGATCTTGCTTAATGAAACTTATCTGAAGCCTTGTCAGATATGAGTTAGAAGAATTACTTTATTACCGACACAAGTCCATCTGTACTTGTAAGTGTGCCAGCTACGTAAATAGCCTTATTGGATGGATTATATTCCAAGGCAAGGGGAAGACTCCTAACATCTGTGGTAGACGACAATGTATTGTTCTCACTGTCTAAAATAGATATAGAGTTGGATACAACATTACCTATGTACACATCAGTATTGGATGGATTGAATAGCATAGCCACAGGCTCGGAACCAACCATGACGGTATCAGGTAATGTGCTATTCGAACCATCAATTACAGATACAGATCCTGAACCGCGATTGGCTACGTAAATATCATTGTTAGCAGGATTGAATTCTATAGTGGTAGGTTCGTTTTCAACCCGAACATTATTAGTTACCGTGTTATCCTTGGTATCTATGGTGGAAACTGTTCCTGAATCCCTATTAGCAACGTATAGATTGTTGTTTGAGGGGTTATATTTTAAGGATATTGGTGAGCTTCCCACTTGTATCTCTTTGATCAGCGTATTGTTATTGCCAGTATCGATAACTAAGACAGTGTTTGAGCCTTTATTTGCCACATAGACATAATTATTGGAGGGATTGAATTCCAAATCTACAGGATCTTTACCAACTTCTATATCATTGGTAACCTCATTAACATTGCTGTCAATTAGTGAAATAGAGTTTGAAATTACATTAGCGACGTAAATATCGTTGTTGGATGGGTTGAAGAGCATTTGTTCCGGGGATCTGTCTACAGTAATATCCTTAATCACTGTATTATTGTCAGTCTCAATCACAGACACTGTCCCTGAATCACGGTTAGTCACGTAGATATTGTTATTGAATGGGTTGAAAACTATTGCATGAGGAGATGCACCGACGGCAACGCTTTTAATCACTGTATTATTGTCAGTCTCAATCACAGACACTGTCCCTGAATCACGGTTAGTTGCATAGATGTTGTTGTTAGATGGGTTAAAGACAAGTGCCTGTGGATAACTATCCACTGGTATCACTGAGATCACCGAATCTCCAAAGACCTGGTTTACTCCAGGCGATGATATAATGATCATCAGCACCATGAATAAACAAAAGCATAAACATAAAGAGAGCATTGATAGCATGCTTAAATTATAATTGTTAATTGGATTATATATAAACCTTCTAAGTTAAGTGTCTAATCCTTCCACCAACATTCTGCATTCGTACATTGCAATTATAGAAATGAATTTAGCTTTGTACCACGCCTTATATTATGTGTCAAATCATCCTCTCAAGCTAGAATTATAACGTCTACAGAAAAAGTAACTGCTTTTGTTCTTTAAAAGTACAAGTGACAAAGAAGAGTACAGAAGAGCATATACTATAAAACAAAAGATGGAAGGGATACCTTACCGAGCCATAGCAAAGGACATGGGTGCAAACTACTGCTATGAAACAGAGAAGAATCTGTTATGTTCTGTACTATAGTATCTTAGAAGGATGTGGTGTTGGCCTATACCAATTGACATAAGTAAAGAAACAAGGTTTGAAATACAGGAATACCCTAAGAAACCTTTGATAGAGGCGCTCAACAATCAACTATTTTTTCGTTAGAAAAATTAGAAGTTTTGAAGCAAGTATATCTAAAATAAATTCTTCTGAACCTTTTCATGAATTTCTAATTAGTCATTTTCAGTGAGATAAATAGTCAATGCATCAATTTGTGTTTCTAAAGTTTTGACAATCGATCTAAGACTATTTTATCATCTTGGATTGAAAATTCAACTAACTGACTTTTTAATTTTCTTTGTTTTTCCAGGGTATTATTCGCACCATATCCATGAAATTGGTATTTTCGCATTTCCATTAAATCACGCATAATTTGTAACTTCCGATTCATATTTTCAGCTGTTGTGTAACTATTTCACGAGATACATCTATATACCAAGACTCTCAGTTCTCAAAATCCTATCAATGAAAACAGTATCAGGGACCATTGCAATTATGTATATGCATACTCAATTATTAATTATATCTGATTATTCTATTGGTTATCATTGCTAATTATTAGGCAGTAAATTTGAGAACACAATTCATTATTAAAAAAGATGATCGCTTTAAAAACTTATTTATATCAACTGGTAATAAACAAGTTTTATGAGATTTTCAATCATGCCACATTACTTTTATAAGAGTTTAGTTTTGTGTTTTACATTTGTTCTGGTTCTCTCGTTTCAAGCTCCTAATTATTCGTATTCTTCTACAGATAATTCAAACCTTGACAACTCATCGGTGCAAATATCGGAAAATTCAGATAACAATACCGCTTCATTGAATTTGGATTCTTTAGCTAATTCTACGGCAAATACAACAGTTACTTTAACCTCTGATACCAGCTCAATAAATCTGGATCTCCCTGATTCCGTCTTGGATTTGTTGGGCTCTGCACCGCCTCTGGCTGATCAGCAGAATATCACTGAAAATCTAACAAATACAAATAACACAATGGTCATGACAACCAATGAGACTCAATTATCAGGAACTGAAAACGTAACGGTGATAGCCAATTTCTCCTACAAACCTCAGGGACTGGAGACAGACTATGCGATTAGCGAAAAGCCAATTATTTTAGTTGATAATACAACTTTAAACTATGAATATATGAATGACCCAAGCGATGAAATTACAATTTCAGACATGCTCTTATCGTTGCGGGCTAATATTAAATTGGACAACTCTACTACTTCAGTTCCATTACAACTAAGAGTATTCTCAAACCCCACTAATGTAACGGAAAATGCTGACGGTTCGAGGACGTATATCAATACCCCAACAATGATTGAAAATTTTGAAATAGGAGGTGTAATATTTTCAGAAACAAGAACCATTGCAACTGTTTACTCAAACGGTACTGGGACTTTAAATTCTACTAATATAACCTAGCACTATTTTAACTTCGAGCGGTAGAGTAGCACTCGACGCATTCGATTTTTTATAAATGATCCAGCTTGAATTTTTTAAGAGCCTATCCCAAAATTTGTCTGGAATTTTATGTATGAGGACAATGAAGCAAGTAGGACTTGAAACAAAATTTTAAAATTGAGAATTCTATAATAGATAAAGATTATGCAGATTTTACTAATTTTCTAAAGTTCTTCTTGTCCTTTCCAAATCGTTCTTCAAATGTTCTCTCTGAGTATCCGTGAGCATCCATATCATATCTGTTCTCTTTTATAGGCCCAGGAGTACTTGTTTTTATAAATATATTGTCTTCTATATCCTCCTCTGAACCGAACTATTACCTAGAAAACGGTAGTTTGTCTCCGTATCAAAAATTCGTCTATGCCTTGAGAGCACCGGAGACTAAAAGACAATATCCAAGACGATTTCAAGTTTTTCTTGATTTTCTAAAATTGTCTGGATTGACAGTTGATGAAAAGGTAGATCTATTCTATCAACTGGTAAAACAAAAAGGAAGAAATTGGTTAGAAAGCGAACTAATCACATTTTTTACATATCAGAATCAGAGAGTAGAAAGAAAGGAGATATCGACAGAGACTATTAAAAACTTTCTAAAACCTGTCAAACTGTTTTGCGAAATGAATGGAATCATAATAAACTGGAAAATTATATCAAAGGGGATAAAGAGAGGAGATAGATATTCAAATGATCGTCCCCCTTTAAGACTGGAAATAAAAAAACTAATAGAATATCCGGACAGAAGAATCAAGCCCATTGTTCTTATCATGATTTCCTCAGGGATCAGAGTTGGTTCTTGGTCTTTTCTAAAATGGGGAGACATTAAACCAATTGAAAAGGATGGAGAATTTGTAGGCGCTAAAATTAGAATATTCAATACAAAGTCAAACAAGTATTATTATTCATTTATTACCACTGAAGCATATGAAGCAGTAAAAGAATGGATGGAATTTCGCGAGTCATTTGGGGAGAAAATTAGTAACGAATCTTGGGTTATGCGGAATCTATGGCAAATCAAAAGCCAAAGATACGGTAACTACCTAGGTTTAGCAAAACATCCTGTTCAAATAAAATACTCACGACTCTATTTGACAGTTATGTTGATTCTCATTTCAATATCTCAGGAAATTCAAAAATCACTGTGCATTAAATAATATGTTCATTACATTCAGCCAGGAAAGTGATATAAAATGACTATGAAAGTTCTTGGTTATGCGTCTTCTTCAAAAGAGGCTGGCTTGACACCTTACAACTTTACACGACGCGATCCTCGTCCCAAAGACGTAGTTATAGAGATTCTCTATTGTGGAATATGTCATACGGATATTCATGCGGCTCGTAATGACTGGAATAGCACTATTTATCCAGTGGTTCTAGGCCATGAAATAATTGGTCGAGTTGTTAGTGTAGGTCCAGATGTCACACGTTATAAACAAGGAGATAATCTAGGGATTGGATGCATGGTTGATTCGTGTCAAAAGTGTGATGCTTGTGAACAAGGGGAGGAACAATATTGTAAAAAGGGTGCTACGCTCACCTACAATTCTATAGATCCTCATGATCAGATGAAAACTTTTGGAGGTTATTCAGAAAAAATTGTAGTTCCTGAGAATTTTGTATTGCGAATTCCTGATAGTCTTGATCTTAAAGGTGCTGCGCCGTTACTATGTGCTGGCGTCACTACATGGTCGCCACTTCGTCATTGGAAAATAGGCAAAGGGTCAGAGGTAGGAGTTGTAGGCTTGGGAGGCTTGGGACACATGGCACTAAAACTTGCAAAGGGCCGTGGAGCAAATGTAACTTTATTCAGTAGATCTCCTGGAAAAGAACAAGATGCACGGCGACTGGGTGCTGACGACATAGTGATCTCTACGGATGCAAATCAAATGGCATCGGTCAATAACAAATTTGACCTAATTATTGACACTGTCCCCTATGTTCATGATGTTAATCCCTATATTGCATCGCTTTCTCGTAATGGCACTCTGGTAATGGTAGGATTCCTTGGCAATCTTGATCCTACTCTAAATACCGCACCAATGGTAAGGGGACGTAAATCGCTGGCTGGTTCTGCTATCGGAGGTATCGCTGAAACTCAGGAACTTCTTGATTTTTGTGGAGAGCATGGAATTACCTCCGACATCGAACTTATAAAAATACAAGACGTAAACAAAGCATATGAACGGATGCTAAAAAGTGACGTAAAATATCGATTTGTGATTGATGTGGATTCGCTAAAGGCAAGAGGATGATTAAATATGAATATCAAACGTGCAGGCTCACAGTCATCTACAAGAGGACCTAATGAGTATTTCACGGGTACAGTGAGAATTGATCCGTTATTTCGACCAGAAAACCCTGCTCGGGTTGCAGGTGCTAGTGTTACATTTGAACCTGGAGCACGAACTGCATGGCATACTCATCCTCTGGGTCAGACTTTAATCGTAACTTATGGTCGTGGATGGGTACAGCGCTTGGATGGTCCAAGAGAAGAAATTAAACAGGGTGATATAGTATGGATTCCTCCAACAGAGAAACATTGGCATGGGGCAACGTCGACAACAGCAATGACTCATATTGCTATTCAAGAACAGTTGGACGGCAATACAGTCAAATGGTTAGAAAAGGTTAGCGATGAGCAATATGGATCAACTGAAAATAGCAAGAAAAAATAAAAGTGATGGAAATTGCAAAAGATGT
>WHSX01000083.1 GCA_009379865.1 Candidatus Nitrosocosmicus sp. | reverse complement strand
GAAGTATTTTGATATGATCTTAACCTAGGAAAATTAAATGTTCATATATCAAGACCGAGTATATAAGTATGTGGAACTAGGGAATAACAATGTTATTATTGATTCCGAAGAAGAATTCTTTAGAAAATCCTACGCTTTGGAGCTTCAAAAGAAAAAGCAACAAATAAATGATTACCAAAGAGGATTTAATCAATTAGAAGAAGAAAGGCGACAAGTGAACCAACAAGCGATCAGAACCCCAGGTAGACGTGGGGAAGTAATTAAAAAAGAAGAAATTGAAAAAGAGTTCACGAGAAGATATAAAGAACAAAATAATAATTGAATAAATCGTCCTTTCTTTCTTTTATTAGTCTCTACAATATGAAAAGTAGAATAATACTTTGACAACAATAAGAATTGCAAAACTAACAATTTCATCAAAATCATAGATTATAAAATATAAATATAATAGTAACTTGTCCAACTTATGAATTCTTGAAGTGAACCTCTAAGGTAGTCATGCAACTATCCAGAGTAAAGGTTTAACCTATAGACTCAAATTGCAATGGGTATCTCCCAAAGCCATTTTAATTACGCAAATATAAAATAATATAGGATATATATGATAACATGATTTCACAAGAGGTCAGTAGACAATTATACAGTCATCTAAAAGACATTCGAAGTAAGGAATTAAGAGAGCTTATTGAGAAGCCAGTGTTAGTAAAGGAAGATGTCCCTGTATCTAAAATCATTGGAATAATGACTAAAGAAAAATCCCACGAGGTATTTGTTCAATTATCAGATAAATCACTATTCTGCCTGAATACTAGAGACATTCTAGTTGCTAGGGATATTAACACAATGAAATCTTCTACATTAGGGAAGAGAATTCCAAGTCTCACACTAACTGACTCTATTGGAAATGCTGCAAGGATAATGAGTCTTCATAGATTACGAGCGTTACCTATTATTGATGAGAGCAGTCATGAAATTATAGGACAGGTATCGTCAAAAAGAATACTACAATACATCCTTGAAACTTTTGATAAGAAGAAATTAAACTTTGACAAACGAATTATCGCTTCTGACTTAATGACTCCCGAACTTATTACAATTGAACCAAAGGATAAAGTGGCTACCGCAAGAAACATAATGATAAAAGACATGATAGATCATCTACCAATCGTAGAACAGATGAATGAGGGGAAAAATTTGGTCAAGGGTATTGTTACCTCAAGTGACATTATGCACACACTGATTCCATCAGAAAGGATTGCAAGGGACGCAATTGTGTCAGAACATGATAAACACAGATTAGAACTCGAGGTAATTGGTATTACAGACAGAAACATAGTAACGATTGGTCCAAATGAAGCTATTAACTCGGTAATAAATGTATTACTAAATTCCAATTCGACCTATGCATTAGTAAAATCTCTTGATACAGTGCTAGGCATGATTACTTTCAGAGATATTATTTCACTATTAGGAGAACAAGTTGAGAACGAAATTCCCTCCTACATAATAGGCTTACCCGAGGATCCATTTGAGTCAGAGCTGGTAAAATCAAAATTTATTAATATAGTAAAATTAATGCATAAAATATCTCCAGAGATTATAGAAGCCAGATGTAAGATTAAGATTAAGGATATAACTGGGGAACGAAAGAGATATGAGATATCTGCACACATAATATACCCTCATAGAAGATATACATACACATCTACAAACGAATATGATATTGCAAAGATTTTTGATGAAATGAGCGACAGCTTTAAGAACCAGAATTCTCGACAAAAATCCGGAGAAAAGCATAAAGAATCAGTAAGATACTCGCCAAAGGAATAAGTACCTACATTATTTATCATAGGAGAAACCTATCCTATGAGAACATCTATAGGGGTCGAAAGTATTGCCCCTCTAAATAATATTCAAAAACCCCCCAGCCCGTTAAATTTAGCAAATTGAAACTCATTGATGATAGAAAATAGGAATTGCTTACCCCATTCAGATATAGGAAACCAATTGTCTCTGCTCAACCAATCTTAATGGAAAATGGATACCAGGTAAAACCTATTAGCCCTCAGGTCATATGAACCATTATCAACTAGAGATTAAAAATTAGTCATATGTCCGCACAAGTAACTAAAAGTAATAGTAGTAAATTAGTAAAATTTTTAGAGAAAGATCATAAAAGAGGAACTCTTCCCTAAATTGCAACTAAAAATACCGAGACATTGTAGATATCAGTTGCTGTTTTGGAATGGCGCCCATAAGGCCATCTATTGCTTCGCCATTCTTAAATATGATCAAAGTTGGAATGCTTTGAATCCCAAAAATGTTTGCGACTGTAGGATTTTCATCAACATTTAGTTTACCAAACACCACCTTTCCTCTTAATTCGATGGCTAATCGGTCAATCATAGGCGATACCAATTTGCAAGGGCCACACCAAGGAGCCCAGAAATCCACTACTAAAAGCGAATATTTTCTAGTAGTTTCGTCAAAATTATAATCAGTTAACGTAATCGGGCCACTGATTTCCTTATCGTGATTATTGTTTGTTGGAGTATTATTGTCAATTTGTTCCTGGTACTTTTTCATCTTTTTCTCCATTATCTTCGCAAGATCCTCGTCCCAATTTTTCATATTTTAGTTTATTTTGCGAGTCATAATAATAAAGGTTCATTAATTACTTGTTTTTGTTTTTGTTTTTGTTTTTGTTTTTGTTTTTGTTTTTGTTTTTGTTTTTGTTTTTGTTTTTGTGTTGATATCGTTACTTTCATTCCAGATTTATCCTTTTGAATCAACTAATTGTAGTTAAAAGAAATGCAACAGATAAATCATCATTACATCGACGAATTCATCAAAGATATAGTGTGATATCTTACCTTTCGAAATCTACAACAGCATATGATGTTATACTATACTAAAGGAGGTTAATTGTTGATTCTATTGGAAAGTGATCGCTATATCCTGTGAGAATTGTTCTTCCTGGAGATAATTCTTCAAGATCTCCGTTTGGCTTTATTCGCTGATATTCAAATCTCATAGGACTTTGCCCATATGAAGGATGTATTTTGTTTCGATTCCAAGTATCGAAAAATTCGTAAGAAAGATTGCGATCCAATTGAATTTTTTTATTTATATGAATTTTATTTAGATCTATTTTCAGATCTTGTTCACCATTCAGCAATCCACGAGAGACAATAAATTGATCAAATAAATCGTATCCACCATCATAGAAAATAGTCCCATCTGGTATGAGTGACCACATGCAATTAAAAAGATAACCTTGATAAAATAGATAATTGTGTTTATCAGTTTGTTTAGTAAAGGGCCATCTCTTTTGAATCGGATGTTCGAATATTTCACCCCAATTCATTAACTTCCGTTTATCAGGTGTAGAATGTAAATAGCTCAATATGCTTCTATCGTAAGGATTGTCATTAAAATCACCCATAAGTAAAATATTCTTATTCCATCTTTGATTCAACACTGAGAGCGATTTTTCATCATACTTTAAATCCCCAGGAAGGTTCTGCAATTCATTCTGGCTTATTTTCAAAATGTCTTCAACAGCACCTGCACAATTTTCAGCAACTGCAATCCTAAGAGGTTCAGTTTCGAATCGCCCTCCAGTCCGGGAAGGCCAGTGATTAACAATTATGTTTAAATCCGCATTATTTGATAAAACAGTTAAATTTGCCACCAAAATATCTCTTGTTGGATATCTTAGCTGTGTGCTATAGCCTCTAACGGTATTAAGTCTAAATAGTTTTTTTGAGTATAACAAGCATGTGTCAATTCCACGAATGTCTGGGCTATTGAGATATTGTGCAATTGAATATTCTTTTTCCGCTCGTAGTTTATCTATTAGATTAAGGGCCAATTTTTCACTCTCAATTTCACACAGACCGATTATGTCTGGACCCTGGTTGTCATGCAGAGAATTTATTACATGAGCCAGATTTTCAATTTTTTTGGTCTTTACTACATTATTCCATCCCCTGTCTGGAGCAAATTCAATAGTAGATCCTATTGATGTGGGAAGAGTATCAAATAAGTTGTTAACATTCCAAAAACTCACGTAAAATTCATTCATACTAGGCAGATTAAATTATAGGAGTTAATAGTTTTTTCATTTTTATGAATTGACCAACCTAAAGCATAGTAATCTCTTTTTTAGGAAAGAAAAAAAGTAATCGTATGGACTCAAAATAATTGAAGGTAAATACGGTACTATTTTTCTAATCAAGGGACTTTAAATTACTATCTTAATCATTATAAAATATAGTGTTAGTAACAAGGAAGATCACCTGTGCTTGAAGCTAAACGGAGTAATCGCTTTTTAAATACAATTCAGAATATATTGTGACGGTAAATACTCTCGACCTGTCCTTGTAATTTGAGTTTCCAAATTGCCTAAAAAGTAAAAACCATGGACATAGATAGAGGATCGCAATATGGTAGATTTTCAAGTATATCGTAAAAGTTTTTATTCCTAGACAGGCTCTGCATGGACAATTACTCGTGAAGCATTCGTATTCTCCAAAAGAAGATTTTGAACCTGGGTAGAAATATCATGGGCTTTTTCCACCGAAAGACTATCATCGGGGTCAGAGGAAGAGGAAGGTATCGAATCAGAAGATCTATTATCAGATTTAACGGATAGAGGATTTATTTTAATGGTCAAAGTAATGTGAAGTTCATTTTTTACATAAACAAGGGAAATTTCATCACAATCAGAAACCCCCTCTATGGAGAGCGCTATTTTCTTTATTCGTTCCAAGAAAGTCTGATCAGCTAACTCCTCACGTCCCACAGATGATTCTATATCCAAATCTGTCTCAATATGGGTTGTAATCCGTTTTATATTTTGAACCTCTTCCTTTATTTTCTTTTCAAAATCATCAACAACTCCATGAGCTATCTTGAAACTTAATTTATCATCCATCTGGACATCCAGATAAAGATGCAAAAGATGTAAAGAATTTTCACTAATTTCATTGGTCTTTGATCTATCATTGGGTTCATTAGCTACAATATTTGAAAGATAAATTGAATGAACATTTTTTATCGAGGGAAAATCCTCGGAAATAAGTCTTATTTTATCTTTGATAGTTTCTGTCAGGTAATCTTCTACTGCATCTACATGTACAACAACATCAGAATTTGGAAGGATTTCATTTTTAATTTTGTATTCTACGTTAGTAGCTATTCTATGTGCTTTATCGTGGGTGAAAATCCTTGGAACTTCAATGTGTAAATCTACAAAAGTATCTTTTCCCACTTTCCTTACCCGGATGCTATGGGCCCTTTTTATTCCCTCAAAACCCGTTATAGATTCATGTATTTGTCCTTGAATGCCTTTTGGTGCCTTATCCAACAGCACATCTAGCGTTCGTCTGCCAAGTCCCAATGAAGTATATACTATAAGGCCAGCAACCATGATTGCAGAATATGCATCAGCATTAGGAATTCCTAGAAAATATACAATTGCTAGACCAACTAGTACAACAAAAGAAGTAAGCATATCAACTCGAAAGTGTAATGCATCTGCTTCTATAGCCTGACTACCATATTTATCAGCAACCTTGTATAGAGCCCTAGATCGGCCATAATCAACTACTATCGATGCAATCAAGACAGCAAATGAAGCGACAGTAATTTCAGGTACTACTTGTTTAAAGAAGATCCGTTCTAGCCCTTCGTAAAAAATCCAGCCTGCTACGATGAATAGAAGCAAAACAGCCCCTAAACTCGTAAGGCTTTCAAATTTTGCATATCCATAATTATGTTCGGGATCAGGTGGCTTCCTAGATATTCTAATTGCATATAATGTCATCAAGGCAGCCAGAACATCCAAACCAGAGTGCATTCCTTCAGACAGCAATCCAAGACTATTAGTATGAATTGCAATTATGAACTTGGAAATGGTAAGTGAGGAGGAAGCAATGACAGATGTTATGGCAATTCGAATTTTTTCGTTATATGCTAATTGATTGAGTAACGCTTGATCTGTGGTTTCAGATGATTTTTTTTCAGGTACATTATTAATCTTAAACCTTTTGAATTTTTCATAGAACGAATCATCACTATCTCCCTCCTTTCTATCTACCACAAATACAAATGAATAAAATAGTGAGGTATATAATGGATATGAAAAATTTGTTTTACTTGCAGATTACAAATGCGTTTTCATGAATTTTAAACCAAAAAAATGAACATTTGATGATTGTTGAAAATATGGATAAAAAAAGGTAAGCCATTAGTGGTCCAATTCTTAATATAATTTGAGCAATATAATCCATAATATTGCTATGACGCAACTTAGGAAGCTAGTTGAAATGAGCTAGTCTTTTTTATTAATCCAAGCATACCTTTTACTAGAGGTTGTCATCTACTTTGTTAACCAATGTCAGTGGAAGTTGTCCTCGCATTACTCTTTCAATATTAATAAATATGATATCCGATATAGAATCAATTGCCTCATGAGTCCATCCTGCAATATGTGGTGTTAAGAGGAAATTATCAAGCTGTAGTAATTCATCCTTTGAGTCCGCTGGTTCCTTCCAAAATACATCAAATGCGGCTCCTGCAATTTTCTTTTCCTTTAAAGATTTTAACAACGCATCTTTATTTACCACTTGAGCTCTGGCCACATTAATTAAATAAGCAGATTGTTTCATCAAATTCAATTCGTTACTTCCTATCATGTTTTCAGTTTCTCTATTTAGTGGAGTATGAATTGAGGTTATGTCTGCTCGCTGAATGACTTCAGAGAGTTTATCTACACCATACAAATTATCTACAAAATATTTCTTATCTCCACCTTCAGTCTTTGTGAAAGGATGTTTCGTCACAGCAATAACCTTCATCCCAAATGCTTTAGCCCGTTTAGCTACTTCTATTCCTGTAACCCCCAATCCAATTATTAATAATGTCTTTCCCAGTAATTCTGATCCCATTCTATCTTGTTGCCTTCTAATGAATGAACCCGTATTTGCTTGAGAGTTGAACAAGCTTATTTTTATGTTCTTAACCAAATAAAGCATTAACAAGAGGGTATGTTCTGCAACAGAAATTGCATTGGCCATAGGAACATTTGCTACGTAAATACCCCTCCTAGAGCAATAGTCAATATCGATACCGTCCACTCCGATACCAGATTGTTGTACTAACTTAAGATTTGGACAAGAATCAATAAATGACTCGTCTATTTTATCAAAACTGTTAATCAGTATGTCAGCATCTTGGACTTGCGGTATGAGTGATTCATTATAATCAATAAATTCTACACTTATGTTAGACTTTTCTGCCTTTCTTCCTACTTGCTGTTTAAACTCCACGTTTTGGATCATTGCTTTAATTTTCAATGTATATCATTATCTATTTTCCATGTTTTTATTTATCTTTAATATGTTTCTGGGATAAATGTAAATTAGGTCAAAAAATTCCTGAAAAAAATGTAAAAGACGGTTATAGTTATCTACAGGTTATCAGAACTTTGAAGTGATTAGTATTGCCAGTAGATAATTCAGTATATTTGACTGTCTTAAGTGTGCCACAAGTTAGAGAACCCAGATCAAACGAAGTACCACTTAACTGCAATCCTGGAAAATGACACAGGGTATTCTCAGTATCCAAATTTCCCTTAAAGGTATATGAAATCCCATTTGCTTTTCCGCTTACAATATGACCACTTTTTTCTCCAGTGGATCCTTTAATAGAAATAGTTCCATACCATTTACCATTCTTCTTGTCGGCATTAACTTTGAAGTTGCCAGGGGAAATTATAACTCCCTTTTGTCCGGTTGCACAGTTATAAATGGATTGTTGAGTATTTTTTGCCTGGACGTGAGTTGTTGATCCTTTGTTACTGGATGAAGACTTCATCATAGAAGATGAAGTGTCAGGTACAGTATCAGCATCAGTATCATCACTAAAGTCAGCTATCGTTTCAGTAGCTTGTACAGATCCAAAAAACATTAAACTCGGTGCCAGAAATACTCCTGCAATAAGTATTATAACAATAAACAAACCTTTTGATATTGGTTTTGACATTCATAGTATTCAATTTATTGTTATACTTAAGTGATGTGCTAATTCTCCCTAATGTATGAAAACAATTACGATTTTCATTAACAATCTAAAACTTCATAGAGCAATGAATATCAATCTTTATGTTAAGGTATATGTTTCTAATTTATCCTAACCTGTGTGCTTTACTACTCTGGGTTTTGTATAATTGCCTATATCATATCCCATTTCTCTAAAATATTTTAGGGTTAACTTATAAACTATTTCATCATGATCCGCAATTTCTAGGATGTGCTTCCATGAAATTTCTTCATTATCATGAATTTCGCCAGACAGTTTTGTGACGAGACTACGAGCTTCCACTTTACAATCCTCAAACGTCTTTCCATTCTTATAAGATCTATTTCTTGGATCACAATTCGCATGATTATTCAAAGGATAATATTTTAATAAATTTGCAAATATATAACATTATTTCGGATTTCAGGATATGGAGATTTCTTTAAAAAAAAGTAATAGGAGCAGAAGAGTCAAATTAATGAAGGATCATTTCAAGAGTGAATTGCTACATTAATCATTTAGAAAAAACAACATTAAGATAGAATTTACAAAACTCAGAAAATTTAGATAAATTAGACAATACTGATATTCTTATTTACCGTTAGGTACAACTATTTTTTATAATTGTAT
This sequence comes from Candidatus Nitrosocosmicus sp., assembly GCA_009379865.1. GTDB lineage: Archaea > Thermoproteota > Nitrososphaeria > Nitrososphaerales > Nitrososphaeraceae > Nitrosocosmicus. The sequence goes on along the minus strand of WHSX01000083.1, from coordinate 2,559 downwards.
ATCAATGTTGAAGGAATTAACGTAAAATATGACGAATTTGGAAAAGGCAATGGGAAAATTGTTCTATTTTTACACGGTTTAGGGGCTTCAGCCTTAGCATGGCGGGATATACCCGAAGCACTATCAAAGTATTTTCACACCATAGCATTGGACCTAGTCGGGTTTGGAGGGACCGATAAACCTCATGAAAATTATACTTTAAGTTATTTCTGTAATTTCCTAGACAAATTCTTGAGTAAAGTAGGGATAGACCGTTTTAAGAAGATAAGCATTATAGCACACTCATTGGGTGGATACATAGCTTTAGAATATGCAATCAGAAATAAAAATAGAATTGATAAATTGATATTATTTAATTCTTCTGGATTTTTAGGCAAACCCACGCCTTTACTTTATGATTATTTGGACGCTGCAATAACTAGTGATCCTGTCTTAAGGTACAACAAACTTAAAAATGTGTTTGAAAACTTAGTAGCAGATCGAATTAGACTTCTTCCAATCATAGTAGACATTTTTGTTTCAACGATCAATATGCCTGGTGCAAAACATGCCTTTGAGTCCACATTTGAAAATAGTACTTCAACAACACTGGATTTGAAAATGATTAAAGGGATAAAAGAAATTCCTTGTGTTATTATTTGGGGAGAAAAAGACAAACTCATTCCAGTAACATTTGCAGAAAAATTTAAGGAAATCTTTGACGATGCAAGAATATTGATAATTAAGGATGCTGGACATTCACCGTTTATCGAAAAGCCAGCGATTGTTTATCAGATATTATTGGATATTCTTGTAATGGAACAATAGTATTAGATATTACAGATTTAGAAAATTAATTAAAATAGAGAAGCTAAATAATGAATGGAAAATATACTGTAATTTTATTATACTAAAGTGTTATAGAATATAAGACTGTTATTATAATTTAACTAAAACATATGTTAAATACCACAAATACAAAGTTATAGTACAATATGAACAGTTCGATCAGATTATTACTAATATCTTTTATGATTGCAGTTCTATTTACTACCATTAGTATTAATCAGCCATCGTTTGTGAGGGGTGATGATGATGATGATGATGATGATGATGATGATGATTTGGACGATAAAGAAGTAATTCTAATCTGTTGTACATGGGGTTACGAATTGGCCGATGGTCTCTTAACTTATTCGATAGACACTGACAATGATGACGATGATCTCAAGGATGCAGTAAGAAATGCAGTTGGCTCTTGGAATGATGGTTTGACAGGAATAACCTTGGTTGAAACAGATGATAATGAAGATATCAAGATTTCTTTCAAAAATGACGGGAAAAGAATAGCTGGTAAAACGGTGAACTATTTTGACCAGTTTGGATTTATCAGACAATCTCACATAACTGTGTCTGAAGAATCATACGATCGCGATTTCAGTTCCTCACAAATTGAGCAAATTGCACTGCATGAGCTAGGCCACGTACTTGGTCTTGACCACGCCAATTTTAGAGGAAATCTGATGACTGAAAGAGTAGACATTGGGAGTCCTACAATATCACCCTGCGAAATAGAAGCAGTACAAATCGCTAACGCCTGGAAGGTAAATGGAGGAGACACGATGTATTTACCAAGAGAAAACTATATGGAATGTTAGAAACAAAAAAATTATTTTAGTTTAACATAATCAGCGGAATTTTTTGGTGCAAATCAATCAATTGATCGATCAATCATCTTATACAGCTGAAAACCAAGAAAAAGCGGATGGAGTTTTATTTTGCCGTTCTCTAAGATGGTTCTTTAAGGCAAATACAGTTATTGTAAATAAGCGACAATTATTTTAAAAAAAATTTAAACAAAATTGCAAATTTATCAAAAAGAAACAACAAAATTCTCTAGAATCAATGTATTTAATAACTCGTTAGAATCATGATATTTGTGAATATTCTTCAAAAAAAATTCAAGTGTGAAAAAGATGGAGAAAAATTTGATACTTATGAGAAATTTATTGACCATGGTAGGAAAATACATCATAAAGTAGTTTTAAGATGTAGTAAATGTGGTAAGCAGTTTATTAGTGAAAAAGAAAGGTTACATCATGTTCAAGCCCATTGTAAAGATAAAAAAGACTGACCCAATTTTTTGATTAATCGGTATAGTTATTTTCTAATAAATATTTTTGATAACACATCACAGGTTACCCTTCTAGGTTGACAAGACTTATCAAAATCATTCATAAAATATTCTGATGTTAGTATATGTAGATCATCTTTCTGAATAATTCAAGAACTCGTAAATAAAATTTATGATTATTTTTTGTTTTGTTTTGTTTGAATTAATTATTGCTATTGAAAAATTTAGAGGGAAGGGTGATAGAAACTTGTTTATTCTTCTCCACTTTCATCATTTTCATCATAAAGTAGTTTTAAGATGTAATAAATGTGGTAAGCAGTTTATTAGTGAAAAAGAAAGGCTACATCAGGTCAGAGAACCATGTAAGAATGAGTAATGATGAATAAATTCGAAACCCCTCTGGGTATTCAACTATAATATTTGCAATTCTATTGAAATTATTTCGA
>WHSX01000082.1 GCA_009379865.1 Candidatus Nitrosocosmicus sp. | reverse complement strand
AAGAATCCAAATTCAATGAAGCGGTATTGTTATCTGAATTTTCCGATATTTGCACTGATGAATTGTCAAGGTTTGAAATATTTGTAGAAGAATACGAATAATTAGGAACTTGAAAAGAGAGAACCAGAACAAACGTAAAACACAAAACTAAACTTTTATAAAAGTAATGTGGCATGATTGAAAATCTCATAAGACAAATTTACTTTTATTTATATAAATAAGTTTTTAAAGCAATCACTTTTTTAGATAATGAATTGTGTACTCAGATTTACACACTTCGACGACAATCTTTTTAGATAAGATTAACCATAATTATAAGCATTCTAATTAGTGAATTGAATTTTTAATTTTAGCTCAATTTGCGTAATATCCTGAACCATACGTACCTAATTCTTCTGTTAGTAGTTCTGTATTTATTTTAGCCATGCGAGAGCAGCCAATGATAAGTTCAATAGGTATCGAGGTCTAGAATACTTAAGATTATTAATAGAGAAAAATAATAAAGTCATTAATTAGATGTTCGTAAGGGGACCTTTCTCATGCTTTTGTATCTATTCTGTAATAGGAATATAGGGATGACCGAATAATAACCCATCTATGTCTTTCGCCGTCATCACGGCTTTCTTCTTTTGGTATTCTCAGTTCAGAATCAATAATTAGTAAACAAAACCGTTTCTATCAAGCATACTCCCAATGCAGACAATCACCATTAGGGTATTTACATGAACCACGATATCGAAGTTCAGGTGGTGTGTCCTTATCTAAATGATTAGTTATCTTGTGTGGACAGTTTATACAATATTTGGTAATAATTATGATGATTCTGAGCAAATTGATAAAGCTAATGTAAGGGTAAGCTTGGTAACGTTTGGTATTGCTCTGATTGAAACCATATAGTATCGTAGGTAACTGATGAAAAGTCTACTATCCCGTCGTCATGGGACTGATCCCTTGTTGTCTCAGGGGTAATACCCCTAAGCCTTGTTCTATCCTAAATCGTCATCAATTTCCGTTTACCTTTGGGCTTTAATTTCACTCAACAAACAAATTAGTAGCGATTTTCCATTCTCTGTCGACTATTCCATACTTTCGATACTTCTGTCTTAATCTATCAACAATGTACGATAAGTTGAGGCCAAATTAAAATAATGATAAACTAGATAGGTTGGAATACTAATAGAAAGAATAGTCTTATGAAAAACCAAGTGATGATATTGGTCTTCGCTTTTACTGCACTGTTTTGATTAATTACAAAAGAGATCTAATCTAGTTACCAAGCTATAATTCTATCGAATTTTGGGATAGGCTCTAAATCAAGGAGATGACACCGATATGCCAGGACAATCTGTAGTTTTTGAGTTGTAACTACATTTACATTTTTGCCTTCCAATTATTGTTTGTCTATAAACCACAATGAGTAATTTGCGGCGTAAATTCATACTTCTCCGCTTAATGCGGACTAGTTTTCTTGATCATCCTCATCTTGATTATCTTCATCTGTCAAAGAGCCATCGGAAGTAAATGGTTCTGTCTCAAGTTCGTTCACAACTATTTCACCAACCATAGTGGGATGATATATGCAATAATAATTGAATTCTCCAGGAGTAGCAAATGTCAGACTATAAGATTGATTTGATATTATAGCATCAGAATCAAATAAATTGCCCTCATCCAAGTCACCATCCCGTCCAGAGGTTACCGTATGAGATATGGTATCCCCATTATACCACGTTACTGTTTGTCCTGATTCAATCTCTAGTGGTTCTGGGGAATAGGAATCATCACCATCTATTCCCAAAATAACTGCCGAAACGGACTGAGATGAAGTACCATTTTGGGCAGGAGGTGAGCTTGGGGCGGACTTTGGAACAATGCTATCGGTTATAGGCAATATTCTATAAATTGACCCCGTGTAGCTTAAAATATACAAGTAACCATCTGGACCCACTTGAATATCTGTTATTCCCCCGAAACCTTGTCCAAAGACTAGAGGTTGATTTTCTTTAGGTTCGTCTATTTCATTATCTTCTAATAATTCTACATTACCAACATAAGTATCATTTATAAAAATGGCATCTCGTTCTTCGTTTAGTGTAAATCTATATAATAGACCATTATTGATATCACCTACGAACATATTATTTAAGTACTCTTGGCCCAGTTTGTCTGAATTTAAGAATTTAAGAGCAGTTATACCGATGGGAGTAGTCCAAACAAATTTGGGGTCGGCATATTCACTGTTTCCAAAATAAACCAAGTCATCCTCTGAAGTACTACGTTCCAGTAAATCATCTTCTACAAAACCCTGTATTTGCCACCAACCGCTGTTGAATCCAGGAAATACCAGGTTGATTTCATCACCCCCTGCGGGTCCATTTTCTGTATCCCATAGGTTTCCTGTAACTGGATCAAAATCCATACCAAAGCTGTTGCGAATACCCATAGCATAGTAAACATTCAGTGGCAACCCCGTACCAAAAATAGGAATAGCAGGATCTACTATGCCTCCATCTTGTGTTATTCTGAGAACCCCTCCAAGACCGTTTGGAGGTGGACCAGTTGCAATATTTTGGGCTTGAGTTTCATGACCACCAACCTCTCCAACTACAAGATAGACGTTATTATCTGGACCAATTCGGATTTTACCGCCATTATGTTCACCTCTTGAATTTGGAGGAATTGCGGTCAAGTCCAATAATAAGACAGGATTTATCAATCTACCATCAACAAATTCATAACGATACAATCGATTTCCTAATGGATCAACAAAAGCATCAACATCACTTTCATCTACTCCATTTCCTGATTCTGTATAATAAAGGAATACATAGGTTTTTCCTTCTAAACTTTTGGATACCGCAATCCCAAGCAGACCGCGTTCTATACTTGTAGCTACAGCCACATCTAATGCATGATATGGCATTAATGCACCATCTATGACTCGCATAACTTTACCAGTGGTTTTTTCAGTAACCAATATGTCATTTGGACCTAAAAATGCCATACTTGTAGGAAAATCCAAATTGTCTGTTATTTTTTCAACTGTAAGAATATCATCATTTATCGTAGGTCCGTATGGTGACAAAGGAGCTTTAGCATACGCTCCAAAAGCCAATTTATAAGAATCAAATATTGAAAAAAGCATAAGAGAAGTAAAAATTATAAAAGAAATTGAAACTTTGTAATTAATCATAAATTCAATGTAAAGAATGTCAATTTAATCTAAAAAGGGTTTGTAAATAGAAATCATTTGAAGTGCTATGTTGATATTATGCACTGATCAATTTCTGCTGAAAAAAGACTAAATGATACTTTCTAACTAAATTAAATGGGGTAGGTCATTACATTTTATTAAATTTATCCAACAATCAGTGATTCAGTTAGATTAACAGCCTATCATGTACTTGATTGCTCTTCTAGGATTATTATTTTACAGTCCTACCTCGCTGTCGTCAATTACCCTTGCCTTAGTGTCGCTCAAAGACCTCGGCCTTTGGGCTTTTGCCACAATCATTATTTCAGAAGTTAATCCTAAATAGTCATTGATAATAAATCAAATCTTTCAATCTCTTTGCTCTGCTCTATCAGCAATGTCATTATTGTTGAAAGCATTAGTTCAGGATCGCTTTGTGATTTAGGTTTAGCAACAAGAAATATCTGTATTAGCAATTCTTTTTGGTACTTGCAGGTATCCTACAAATCATTTCTATTTCCCAATAATTCTCACGGTCGCGGTCCTTTCTAAAAATAGTTAGATAAAGTGAGACAACGCGGCTATCCAATTGAAAATATGTTAAGCTAATGAGTTGATGGCCTATGGTTAACAGATATGCACCTTATTTTAGATTTATTTAATATTAACAAGATAACTTGAAGATTATAACTTAGTTTATTAATTTAATTACGCTTGAACGATTCAACATTTTTATTTATATGTTATATCCAGTATTATGAATAATGATACTTGACCCCATAGTTGTATCAAGTGGTTTAACCTTGATTTTTATTCTTTGCATATACGTGTCCTTCGTATCAGTAATTGAATTTAATTATGCTATGGCTAACAATAATAGTAGTACAGGTGATAAAATCAATAAAAACAACTTTACTGTCGTTGATTCTAGACCTAGCTTTTCGACTAATAAAGCTCTTGTATTAATTAATACAACTAGTCTATCTAACTGCATTTTAAAGGATGAAGGAGAGACTCAGAATAAAGACAGTGATTATTCATCCTCTTTATCTAAAAGCTCTTGGAATAATAATAATAATGGAATCTGTAAAGTATTTAGTATTTCTGATCCAATTACTTGTTTTAAATACTTTGCAACAAATCAATCTAAAATACCTTGCGAAACTTCTGATAGTGCTGGAGAAAATATAGAACTTGATAGAGATAATTTTGGAGAGAAAGGTTACCTGCTTGCAGACACACAATTTGATAATCAGTATTCTTTTGAAGTAATTGATCCACTCGTACAAGATAAGAAATTTAGAGTAACTATGGACTTTAATGAACACACTCAAAGTGAAAATAATGATATAAACTCACCACGATTAGAAATCGTAAGAGAAAACTTGAATGGATTACCTGATATGTTAGCTGCAAAGAATCAAGAAATTATTTGGACTGGGAATATCCTAGATTATTTTGAAGAGCCGGAAGATGATTTTGCAAATGAAACATACATTGCCATCCAGTTTAATACAGGACGTCATGGAAGCGGTGAACCTGAAGAAGAAAGAGGTTTTGGGGTATTGTTTGATGTATCAGGCAGTAATAATCCAAATCTATTTGAATACAGAGACGACGGTAAATATGTAAAATACGATTATAATATGACAAAACAACTTGCAGGTAATAGTTTTGTTTTCCATCACCTAGATAGAAAAAGCCAAGGTCCACTATTTGTAGACAATTTAACAAATACAGAAAATGTAAAACTAAAAGTGAGGACATTTTTGACAGATAACGATACTAGAATTGTGGAAACTTTTATTGGTAATGATAGTTCAGATATTGAAATCCCTTACTGGACTTTAAATAACCTTTCTAAATTAAAAGAACATGAAGATGTCGAAGATGAGAGCGGGTTTATGGAAACTGTTAACCAGGGATCTGGATACGTCATCGCACGGACAGATAATATAGATACCAGACCTTCTTCTTTTCAATCATTCACATTCAACGAATAATCTATTTTTAACAAGGCTAATATTCTTCCAAAAAATAATGAAGAACTGCGAATAACCCTCTAATCTTATCCTTTAGTTCTGGAACATTATTTGATTCTAGAGTAGGTGGGCCAATGGCACTTACTAGCAAACGAAAAACATTTGAACACACATGTGATACAACAGGCGATTTTGATTATCACTGCTTTCTGCATCCAGCTCTAGTAGGTAAAGTGATAGTAACATAATTGTTACTCTAATTTTAATTTGCAAATAACTCCATCTATTTTAAACATACGTCGAACACTTGAACTTTATCTTTCAACATTTAATTTTAGAATTATAATCAAATGTATAGATGAATTTTATGCATTTTGGAGTTGATCACCAGAAATTTCAATAAAGAAACAATAGCAATCCCTAAGCGTGATGACAAGCATTATTCTTATTAAATCTTGGTTTTGCTATAAGATTTTAGGAAAGTAAGAGGTTGCTTACAGCTCTGGCTATCCACACTCTCTATAAGTTGAGGTTCAATTTAATCACATGCAAATCCTATTTGAGAAGTAATAAGGCATCAATGCTATGGAGTACAACCATCTTCATGTTTTTGTGTTTTTCAAAGTTTTGAAAGTTGTTCATGGCTGAACTAATAATGTTATTGCAATAATAGAATAGAAGGTATATGGAATAGACGTCCATCATCATTACAATAATTATTACAACATGAACACCAATAGACACTTATCGCATGAATGTAACCTTATTACTATTTCCCTAGGATAAATACATGCTATGACAACTGTACGATCATCATAGATACAGAATAATTGTATTTATGTAATATAAGTTTAATATATTAATTATCGGAAACAGCCTTTATTTAACAATTAGGTCGTTCCTTAATTTGTTTGAACAGACTATTAGTTAAAAACGAATATTGATAAAGCAAGACGATATTTTGGTAATTGCAACTGATTGCAACTGTTTGCATTGATCTTATATTCTTGTTACTTTATATTATTAATACACAAACAATCCGGGAATAGCGAGAAGACAAGACATTCTCTCATAGGTAACGGTCTACTATCTATCATAGTCAGTAATGCGCTTCATCCATTTGGTAGACCGTTATCGCTTATTTAATGTATAATAGTTGATATACCTGCTACAATAAAATATTCAAATTTAATAGATGAACTGATAATTAATATATGATATTGCTTCTTAGCGATTTGATCAATGTTTCAATGTTTTTATCGATTACGAATTCAGATATTTTTCTTACGAATTGAATTATCCTCAAGCTTCTATAATTGAATCCAATTCTAGATTGTGACGTGGTTGCGCTTGACAAAGCAAGATAATCTATGAGATGTTTCTCCTCAAAGACAATGCTGAAAAATACAAATACAAACCACGATAGATGTATTTTGGAGGCATTTTATTTCTGATGATCAAGGATGAAATAAGACGTCTTCAAACTATATATTTATCGTTAAATGAACAGAGCCGAATCAATTGTTTGGGATTGACTCGGGCGATAAAGTTTACTCTGTAACATACGAAAATAAAGAACAATTCGATTCGCCAGAAAGCCAGGAAATATTGAATCATAAGGTAAATTCCATTAGATGCTTGCAATACTCCTAAAACGTAGAGGCTCGCCCCACTCCATGGGGCGGTGTTTGCTTTTCAATATTCATTTTCCTTGAAATCCCCTCTTAAATTAATATATTGTTATATCATTTTTCCATTGTTTAGTACCGCTTAATGGTCTCCTCTCTATATTTTTTCCTCATTTCCCAGCCACGAAAGGATCTTGTTCTCAGTTTATAATTACAACATGGACAATAGGACGTTTCATTCCAGTATATGAATATCTCGCAAACAGAACATCTTTTCTGTCCTTCCATATATCTAGATGGAATATCATGATTCCTTTTAGCTTTATATCTTACACATATTCCGTTACAACTCATACCGATTTAGAAACGAGAAAACAATTCTTTAGATGAAATAAATATGTACTTAATTGATCAACTCTCTCCACAACTCATCCAACACCGGCCTTATCCTTTTTTTCATCATTTTATTAGCATTTAGTCTGTAGTAATGAATTGAAGTATTTCTGGCAGTTAAGAAAACTTCCTTCCAAGCGATATGAACAAGTAAATTGTCTTATCTAGATAGAGTAAATAATCCTGATCTACACTCGACTAAATTTATTCCAAGCTTCAGCATATTTCTCACTCATTTCATTTAACTCATACATTGCGTAATGTTTAGCATCCACACTTTTAGCACGGCCTGCTAAAACATTAGCTTCGAAAGGCTTCATCACTCTACACATAACATTATAGTGAGCCTTTCTAAGCCATATGAAGGTAATCTTCTCATCCTTAGTTCTGACCTTCATATACTCATGGGCCGAACGAATGTGAGGCCGGTATTCGAAGTCATCCCTTGCTTTAAAATCCCTAAAAAGCTGGGTCGGGACTATTGTGAAATAGCACTTCTTATTACCTCTATGCCACTGAATTAGGATAACTGACATTCCGTTAGGCTTTTCAATTACATGCAATTTGGAACAGGCACATCCTGATTTATCTTTACAAACCGGCTTCTTATGAACATAAACCATCTCATCTTCTCTTAATCCGGAATATATCCCAAATCTAACTATAGTGCCTATATCTCCTTCTCCAATAGATAGTAACGATTGGACCATTTTTTGAAGGTAGAAATCATCAACGATGTATAGCTTACCATGTTCTATCATTCCTTGTGATAAATTATTTCTCCTAATGATTTTCTCTACCAAATCAATACATTGTTCGTTACTGTATTTGTAGTTGTAATACGCTCCAAACTTTCTCATACTATCCATAATTCTAGAGCGAACCCTTGGGGTGAGCGACTTTAATTCATCTACTCTATTTGTAAAGAATTGTTCTCTATGTCTTTTGAAATAATTTACTATGTCCCTACAGGTGTTTTTGTGAAATTTGCGGACCGTATAGTAATAGTCATACATTGATTGTGTGTCAGCATTTTCATAGAAATCTTTGTTATAGCCTCCCCCCAATACGGATTTCATACCGCTCTTATCCGCATTCTGAGAGAGATTATTTATCTGCCCATCTTCTGTTAATGGAGGGAACTTGCCATTGATAAAATCCTTCATTAGTTGTCCTGATGTATCATACCCAAACATTTTGAGGCGTTGGTTAAGGAGTGTTAATTCGTCTTTATTTTCATCAACGTAAAATGACATTGTTTTCCATTTGGGTTTAGCTTTCTTTACTGTTACACTCATTTTTCTATATCCTCAAATTACATATATAACGTTATTGCAATACTTCACAAAGATCGATAAAAGGGGGTTGTTTCTTCACACATAAACAAAGGACTGGGTGGGTTACTAGTAAGGAGAGTAGGTTCAAATCCCACCCAATCCATTGATATGATATCGAGAACACTTCCCGTTAATTTTAAGAGCGAATTGGAGAAATAGTTGACTAGTTTTTATTTATTTTAATGATAATATTGTAATTTCAGTTGACCATTTTGTTGACCATACTAAAGGTTTTCATTAGTAGCACATTTTTGTATGTCAACTATTGGAATTAATAGTTGACCAACAATATTTTTTGGCCAACATCTTATGATCGTAGATCTGGTTAACCGTAGGGAAAACCAAATATTTAATTACTACAATATTGTATTTATTATATTGTCAAAAATTGAGATATCGAATCAAGAAAATGAAAAGGAAGGAAAAAAGAGTGTTGGATCTCAAGATATTAAAGGATAAAAAAGATAAATTTCGAACTGAATCAAAGGATAACAGGAAAAGTATAACAGCACGTTTGAATCCGGATGATCTTCCCACATTTAACCAGCGGCTAAAGTTATATGGTTATGATAGTCTAAATGCCCTAGTTCATGAATTTATAAAGGGAAAATATCCGTTGATTACTGAAGACAGACAAATTGATAATTTACTTTCCAACTCACAATCAAACGGGCTAAAATCACTATTAGAAGGAGGAAACAGTCACGATTTTTATCAAAGAGCAGATACAATCGACATGTTCAATTATTATTTAAATGTTAGAAAATTTCATCAGAAAACTTGTCGGGATTTGATTAGTTATTTTAGAAAATTTAAGGACCAATTTATTACAGAAAGAGCAGAAGAAATCAGAACACTTTCCCCAAGAATAAGATCGAAGATAATGGATGCATTTAGAAAGTTTGGTCAATATTATTTCTACAAGTATAACAATGATCAATGTCAAGATCTAGTTGCGAAAATTATTTGAAGACATAATCTCTCTTTCGGTAATAACGATCATGGTAAATTATACATTGTAGATAACAACTATCTGGAAGCGAAGTTAAAACTATTGAACGAAATGAATGGGGAAATTGGATTAATCGTGAAATTCGGTTTGTTTTCAGGATTAAGAGAAGATGAAATGGTATACGTATATGACAGACCAGAATGCAACAATCTTTCTGGCTGTTATTGCAATAATCTTCATGCATTACAAAAACCTAATGGAATTTCAATAATACTAATACAATGGCATAGAGGGCATAAAAAATGTTATTTCACAATCACCCCGACCTCTATTTTTGAGGACTTCAAGTCACTTACATCATTTTCTTATAGCCCACATATTAAATCTGCTCATTCATATATCAAGACAAAAGATGCTACATTAAATTTCATGTGGTTAAGAAAAGCACACTATAACGTGATGTGTAAAAAGATGAAACCTTTTGAGGCAAATATTTTGGCATGGGGAGCAAAAACCGTAGATGCCAAACACTATGCTATGTACGAACTGGATTTGATGTCAAAGAGTTATGTTGAATCATGGTTAAAATTTGGTATTAATATAAATTAGCAGTGACAAAACAGATTTCAAAATATATTATAGGTGTAATTACTATTAAAATATTTGAAAGGAGTGAGGGTAAGCAGAGAAGAAAAAGGAGATAAGAATCAGGAATACTGTAAACGGAATGAAGAAACTAATCGAAAAATATGGAATTCCATTTCAAAAAATTTTGAATCAATTGAAGGTGCACAACTATCAAACAGTTTTATTATTCTCATGGTTTTAGAGGAAAAAGAGGAACCCTTGAGTTCTACACAAATCTCGGAATTAATTGCAAAGAAGACTCAAGGTAAAATATTCAAAGTCTCTGCGACGTTAAAAGACTCTTTAGAATACAGATTAAAAAGAGAAGGATACGTCGAAAGTAAAGAAATCAAAAATAAAAGCATATACTCCATTACCCCAAAAGGTAAGGGATTATTAAAAGGCTGGATATCATTTTTAGAGGCGTATAACTGAATGAATATCTAAAATTAAAATTCTTAAAATTTTTAAAATACCGCTCTCTTTTTCTAGTTTTTAGGACATTCTATTAATAACTATTGATAAATTATTAGTCAGTCATAGGTTTGACGTAATTTAGTTTGATCTTGTTATCTTTGAAATATTTTCCTTTTTATTAATTTATTTTATTTTTACATTTATTACAACTATATAAGGTACCCATTAGAACAATTCGATTCGTTTGAAATAACTATCCATTATAAATTCATCATCTTGCTCTTCATTTTAGTATCTGTTTTGGGATTATCCAATATTTCCAAGACTTGAGTAATTCAGTAAAGCCATTTACAATATCAAAATGGTTTTCAAACAATAACTTTCCATGGTAATCAATTTCTTTTCTTGTTGATTATATAAAAGTGTGATATCCCTTAAAGTAGTTGGTTGACCCACATGCAAAATAGAAACAATTTCCTGTTGATTATAGCCTTTGAACAAAAGCTCTTTAATTTTGTTTCCCCGCCAAATTGTATTCTTTTGATATTTCCTTACAGTTAAATTAGACCGAGGATTAATAACTGTATTGGGCGAGTCACTTTTACTGAACATTGATTCAACAGTATCATCAGAATCTGGTTCACTCTTTTCACTATAATCGAGTTATAGTATTAGAATTACTCTCAATTTCTTTTAAATATTTATTAGTTTAGATGTGTTGCTGGGGCGCTGTTAACTTAAGCGTTTATCACCTCCTTGTTACGATATGTGACAAACAG
>WHSX01000081.1 GCA_009379865.1 Candidatus Nitrosocosmicus sp. | reverse complement strand
AACGTTGGAGGTGGATACAATCTAAGGGTCATTCTTAGAAGAACACTTTCTCTATTAAAAAAACTTGGCATAGGGCTCAAAGTAGAAGACATTGTGGATATGCATTTGGACCAACTTCGACCCTTATATCCAGAATTAATGGAATATAGAAATGATATTCATGAAGTCTTGGATATCGAGGGCAAAAGATTTATTGAAACCCAGGATAGGATTGTTACAATTTCGACCAAAATAAAAAAAGGGAAAACCAAATTGAATTTAGATGATTTGATCCGGCTATATGAATCCGATGGTGTTACTCCTGATTATCTTGTTGAAAACGGACTTCTTGAATCTGTTCCAGCAAATTTTTACACAAGACTTTCAGAATTACATTCAACCAATCGATCCGAAAAAAGAGATAAAAAAGAATTCAATTTGGATGATGATGATGACCTCGATAGTATTACAGCGACTACGTTATTGTATTACGACGACCCCAGTAGGTATTCTTTTGACGCAAAGATATTAAGAATAATTAACAAGAATCTAATCGCTCTAGACAAAACGTGTTTTTATCCAAGGGGTGGAGGGCAGGAACCAGATTTTGGTTATATTGGTGCTCACAAAGTTGATAACGTGGTGAAAATCAAAGATAAGGTGCTTCACCACGTGATTGGGACATTTGATCAAAAGGAAGGAGATGTCCTCAATTGTGTAATTGAGAAGGAGAGGAGATTAGCCATAACCAAAAACCACACTGCTACTCACATAATCAATCTTGCATCGAGAAGTGTCCTGGGTTCATGGGTTTGGCAAAACTCTGCATACAAGGATGAAACATATGCCAGGTTGGATATTACACATCATTCCTCTTTGTCTAGGGATGAAATGCAGGAAATAGAGAGAAAAGCAAATGATATAATTAGAAAGAATTTGCCAGTCATGATTAATTTTTACACCAGAGGGGTAGCAGAACAAAATTATAGCTTTCGAATCTATCAAGGAGGTGTTGTTCCGTCAAACGATGTAAGGATCGTGAACATTGGGGGACTAGATATTGAAGCATGTGGAGGGACTCATGTTTTCAACACAGGCGAACTAGGCCTTATAAAAATTCTAAAGACAGAGAGAATTCAGGATGGAGTTGTTAGGATAGAATTCGTTGCTGGGGAGAATGCACTAAATCGTATACAAGACCAAGACAACCAAATACAATTTATTGTTAATAAACTTGGTACAAACCGCGAAAAGATTCTAGAAACATTTTCAAAGAATATTGATGATTTAGACAAATCTAAGAAGAAAATTAAAAGCCTTTTAAAAAGAATTTCAATTGCATCTGTGGAACAAACAATAAATGACTCCGTTGTTCTCAAATCAGAATCAGATGAAAACAGATTTCTGAATTACTATTTTAAAATAGATGAAGAATTCGATGACCAATTCCATCTTTTGGTTGGTCAAACTTCAGCGGAACGAAATCCACATCTTGTTTACATTTCATTAATAATCGTTGAAAACAAATCCGCAAAAGTTATTGTCTTTTGTGGAAAAAATGCAATAAAAATTGTGAAGGCAAACGAGTTAGCAAGTCATCTATCAAAGATGCTGGATGGTTCAGGAGGAGGAACACCAAATTTTGGACAAGGCGGAGGAAACAGGATAGAAAATCTACAAGGTCTTGATGATAGGGTAAGAGAAATTCTATTAGAAAAACTTAATGACACAACTGAATAGGAATAATCACATACAGATTGAATACATTTATCGGCTTAGGTTTGGGTCAAACTGAGGGATTTTCTAGATGTAGACACGGCATTTCAAATTTATTTATCATAGAATTAATTTATCCCATGGCCCTTTTATTTAACCATCATAATAATTCGACTTTGGCAAAAAAAAGAAATGTTACCGTAAAACAACTAAGTGATTAATTTCTTTAAATCGCTTGGGTTCTCAAGTCCACGTCTGATTTCCATTGCTATTCGCCTGCCAACACCGAAAGTTTCTCCATATTTATATTTTGTATAAGGTGTTGTGGTTGCAAGAATCGGATTTCCTGGGACCCTAAGGGATACATCATAAACTATTATGTCTAAGTCTACAGTAACAACACTTTGTAATGAAAAGGGACCAACAATACCAGGTGGGTACTCCTTTAGTGTACATTGTACAAATTTTTCCCCCATTTTGAATACTTTATCCAAAAGAGATTCTCTAATACTTGCTGGAGTATGTCCGACTTCTATATTCTGCAAGTCAATTGACATTTCAAGTTGATTTGCAGCCGGTATTGAAGTAGTAAAGTCATGTATGTTAGTTTGAAGTCTTCGTTCAATACCTAAAAATTCAACATCTCCATCAAGTGGGGAATAAAAATAATTAAAATTGAAATAAGTACCAATAAGGTATTGTTCTATTGTAGAGTTATTCTTCAAGTCTGACTCATTTATTAGTCCTGCTTCAATTCTTTTCGCAGATTTTGTTTTATAGTCTTGGTAAGACGTTACTATAAAAAATGCCCTCTCAAGTTTTCTTTTGGCTTCCTGAATCTTGACAAGAGAGGGGCCTTCAATATCTTCAGGAGTTGAATATATTTTTGGCATAGAAATATGAGCTTTTCTTAGTAAGTCATATTGATTATTTGGAAGTTGTCTTTCCTCAGCCTTAAGAATATATCTGTTTCCAAAAACAGGAATTTTGAGTGATTTTTCAATATTATCAATTCCTAAATAAACTACAAATGATCTATGTGGAACCAAAATTGTGTTCAAATCTAATAGTTTCTTTTGATTTTCCGAATACATTAAATCGGAAAAATTATCTAAAATTAATATTTCATCAGCTAGTCGACTAAACTTTTGATATGGTAATTCCCTGCCTTTTTGGCAGATGCATATGGTCTTAAAACCCTCATCTTTGGCACCATCCATTATCTCTAAAGCAGAGTGGCTCCCAATAACTCCCAAAGTAATATTATCCAAATCATATTTATTTATCAGATTATCTACATCCATTTTCTAGATTCACCTTCCGCATGAGATAGTTGAATTTTTTTCATATTTTAGGTATGTTTAATAATTTATTTTGGTGTACCTTGTTTCTTTAACTCTTCATCAATTGCATTTTTCAAGTCTTGATCATCCTTGTTAGAGTAATCGACACCCAATGTCTCTGCTATCGATTCCAGTTTTTCTCTGTCAATAGATTTTTCTTGATTGAATGATTCGTTTGCAAGGGTCTTTTTTGCCTCTACTCTAGCCCTCTGAAACTCACTGGTTGCTCTACCCATTGATCTAGCTAATTCTGGAATTTTTTTGGCACCAAAAAATATGACAACGATAACTAAAATTATTATTATCCATTCCATTCCGTTTACGAATGCCATAAAAATTAAATTGCAATCCTCATTAATAAACACATATTCCAAATAACCTAGAATATTTTGTTTTTAGAATGCATTATTTTGATACTGCCCAAAATGTAAATATGGTTCGGCATGAATAGAGTGAATTATACTATGAGGTACAACGAAGCGGCATTTATTGGGCAACAACGTTCAAGAGCCGCCCAAATGAAATTGTTTGATTACGCGGGATTTGCTATGTTAACTTACACAATAAAAAAAAGCCCCAAAGATGACGGCTTTATGCCTGTTGGAGAAGATTTGTTTGTTAGTAAGGCAATATATGACAACAAAATAATCATATATCTTACAGACGAAGAAGGATATGCAAAGGCACAAACCAAGCCCATGAGTATCAATGAAGGCGAAAAGATATTAAAGAAGATTTCATCAGACGGTATGAAATTGTTTGAAGGAGATTTAAAGACTATATAGTAATTTCTGTTCCCATTTTGACATTTTCGAGTACCAATTTTTCAATGTTGTCTACGGTTGATTTGAATACTACTGTTGACAAGTTAGATCGTTCTATCACTTTTAAGCTTATCAAGTCCATTAAGTCGTATGTACCAGCCATCGACTTTTCTGATTTTAGGATGTTTACACAGTCTTGGACATTTATCTTGTCATATTTATTGGCGTCTGGATTTGTCCTGGGGTCAGAATCATATATTCCATCAACATCTGTAGCATTGTAAAACTTTGTTGCACCTATTCGTTCGGCTATCAGAGCAGAAGTTGCGTTGGTGCTCTGACCAGGATAAATCCCACCTGTTACTAAAACTAAGCCTGATAAGCGAGCTACAGAGATTTCTTCTAAATTTCTAGGTGGTAGAGGATAACAATATTCTGCTAAACCTGAGATCAAAAGTCTTGCATTTAAATGTGAAACCTGGATTCCAATCAGATCCAATCCGGATTCATCCATTCCCAGGCTTCGAGATAAATTGATATAAAATCTTGCGATTTTTCCCCCACCAGTAATTATGACTGGTTGATAAACATTGTTTATTTTTTTTATCAACTGTATATAGTCATTCAATTGAGAAGGGTTGGTGTCAAAATTAAATAAACTCCCACTTAGTTTTATCACTATCCTTGGCTTAATCATAGGATTTCATTTGGCAAGTGATTATAAAAATCGTTAGAAATTTTGGTTTTCAGAATCTTTTAGTTTAGATTCAAATAATTTCCTTTTTTCTGTGGTGGTATATACTCTCATCATATCTAGATATCCTGTGATGACGTTAATCAATGGTAACTGATCAAAAGACTTTTCATATTCTGCTTGGTCGCTAATTATCATGATGGAAGTAACCTCGTCCTTCTTTGGGGCTAAGGGTATCGAAGGCGCACGGGAAATATCCAAAAAAACGGGTTCCCCCGAATCTTGATTACGTCCAATAATGCTTTTTACTATGGCGATTTGTTTTTCAAAATCAATGGTCCTGCTCTGAAGGCGTCTGGATTGTATAGTATCGCGCTCATTTTCATATTTCTGGTTTGACAATGAAAAGTATTCATATATGCATTTTAGTAAATTTCGACTTTTGTAATCTCTTGCAAGCTTCACGGCAGATGTATCCATAGGTCGGGACTTTGTTGATCGAAAATTGCATAATAATTCAAGGACCATCTCGTCGTGCAAATTAAAGAAATCCTCAAGTGAATCGAAATCAGTCAAATGCAATGACTGATTAAGTTGTTTCATAGAATGTAGGATCATGACTTCTCCGGACCTAACGGTCTTGTGAAAATATACTGATTTGAACATTTGATATCTTGAAATTAGCATTGACTCATACGAATATAATGCGGATTTATTTATACCCAATACCTTTGAAGAGGCAACCTCCAGAGAATTAATAATTCTAAAATAATCTACTTTTCCATATTCAGTACCTGAAAAATAACTGTCACGCGGCAGGTAATCCATCAAATCTACAGATAATCCACCAGAAATGACTTCATTTAAGAAACCTGAATTGTGTTTTCCAAAGCTTAGGGAGGATATAGTAGCAGGAGTATATCCATTTTGCTTTATGATGTCAGATATTTTGGTTTCCAAGATAATTCTCTCGCCTAGGTTTTCATGAGAACTGTTTTTAGAATCTTTAAGAATTTCCTCAAATAAATGAGAATATGGACCGTGTCCAACATCATGCAAAAGGGCGGCTAATCTGAGCTGTTGAATTAAATCGACATCTGTAAAGTATCCTTTATCGAGTAATGTCTGACCGGCCATCCCAGCTAAGAACATTGAGCCCAGGGAATGCTCAAATCTGGAATGAAGTGCACCAGGATAAACAAGATGTGCACCAGCTAACTGACGAATTCTCCGGAGTCTTTGAAAAATATGGGTATCTATTATTTCTTTCTCAACCTGTGTAAATTTAATGTTTTTATGTATAGGATCAGTAATTTCTCCTACATATTTTAGAGCCATTATTCTTCTCCACTGCCTTAATCCAGGTCTTAAATTGCTATTGTTCTCCTATTATGTCAAGGATCGATCTAAAAACAATATCCTTAGAATTATCCGAACATAAAACATTCCAATTAAATACTTTTGCCAATTCAAGATAATTATTCCTTACTTTATCTAAGAA
This sequence comes from Candidatus Nitrosocosmicus sp., assembly GCA_009379865.1. Classification (GTDB taxonomy): domain Archaea; phylum Thermoproteota; class Nitrososphaeria; order Nitrososphaerales; family Nitrososphaeraceae; genus Nitrosocosmicus. The sequence continues at coordinate 5,464 of WHSX01000081.1, read as the reverse complement.
CTCATGATTTTTCTCAAAATCGTCTAGAACAAAATTATTCGCAATACTTCGTGAATATGAAACATGAAGGTTTACATCTAGTACTATAGTAACGTCTTCTTTTGGCATGCCTTTATCTAGGATAGTTAACCATTCAAAGTTTAATCCATTGGCAAGGCCATATACTAGATTGGATTGATAGTATCTGTTTAAGATAATTGTTTTACCAGACCCTAAGGCCTCTAAAATATTTTCTTTTTTCTCCCATCTATTAGCTGATAGAAGCATGTGCTTAGTTTCAGCGTTGTACTGGACTTTGCCATCTAAGAAGGATCGTATTTCTTCTCCTATTTTGGTAGAGTAATCTGGAAAGCTAAATAATTCTGTTTGACCGGGATACCTATCATTGAGATAATCTTGTAGTAAATGAGATTGAGTTGTTTTGCCTGATTTATCAAGGCCTTCTAGCACAATGATTTTTCCCACACGCTCCACGATTACTCTTTATCCCTAGACTTTGTCATATGTAGTAAGGGAAAAAGTTTTAATTTATAAATCCTTTAGATTAAACCACAGCATTGAAAATTGGATTTATCAAACCTGTGCTCATTCTAGCGAGTATTTATGTCTTGATATTCTTTGCGTTTGCTTCTGGATTAATTAATGCAATTATAGAAGGCCAGGATTATAATCAGGCTGTTTTTCTGCCATCTCGAGCAGTACAGAATAACTATGAGACGGTGATAGGCGTCACTTTATTGTTATTTGGCTTTGTTGGGGCCTTGATAGCTATCAAGGCATTTAACGTGGAAAAACTATATGAAAAATATGCCTTGCTTGGTTCTGGCTTTTTGATAATGATGGTATCAATGATTTTCATGTTCAAGATAATGGAATTAAAGGCGTAAAGAATACACACACGTGTCAATCTGCTTAAGGTTTTTTGTCTATTTTCCGAGTATGCGGATAATTAGGAAAACCAGATAAGGTTTTATAATCGGAACCGGGAGTTTTCCTTAAAATGGTTATAAACAAATCATCTTTATCTTGAAAATATTCTAATAAGCAAACAAAATTTGATATCCTTCTGAAATGATTATTTTCCTGGTATGGAAATTTATCTTCTGAAATCGTCTCAGATATCAATCGATCGATGCTACTTTGTGACTGATATGATGTGATTATTACAGGTATTTCTTTTTTAGTGTGACATTCAAATAATATTTTTACCAAGTTTAAGCTTTTATATCCAGCATGTTTTCCATGAGTACGATTCAACCTGGCCTCGCGTTTGGGGCCCTCTACATTTTTATCATTGTTGGTAATCTCATTCCCATAAAAGTTAAAGTAATCTAACAATCCATTCAATGAATCTATTACAATGAGTGAATTGCATTTGTCATATTCAATAAACTTGTCTACCATCATACTGTGGGTAATTTGATATGGCAGAAATATCTCAAGATTAGGTCGGCTATCAAGATCTGAACAGAAAACCTGATTATTCATTAGTGAAGTCAATTGGGTGTCAAAATCCATTATCAAAATATTCCAACCTCTGAATTCAGTGATTAATTTTTCAATTAAGGTTATTTTAGCATTAATGTCATAGTAATACATTAAATTTAGCCCACTTGAGATTAAGGGATATAGAGATGATGATAGTATTTCAGCTCACCTTAAATAATAATGCCTAATCTGATATATATTGAGTAACCAAGGGAAATTTACTAATTTAGATAAAGAAATGTTAGACAGTATCAGCTCAGATTTTTATATAACCAAAAAGAGAATCTATTTGAATAATGGCTCGATTAGTCCCCTTCCCATTTCTTCCATAAAATCAATAACGGATTTTAATATAAGATATTCTGAAGTGGGACCAGATTCTAATGAGTTCACTAATTACTTGGATGAACTTAAATTGGAGACTCGAAAACGGGTTGCAGATCTCATAAATGGGCATGAGGATGAAATTATTTTCACACAAAGTACCACAGAGGGAATCAACATGGTTGCTAATGGGCTGGCGTGGAAGGTTGGTGATAGGTTGATGATAAGGAATTCCCTAAACGAGCACTTTTCAAATTATTTGCCTTGGGTAAGACTTTCTGCAGATAAGAATCTACAGATCAGAAATTTTCCAGAAGAAAACAACTCGATTTATGGGAATTCACTGACAGAGAATTTTACCAGTATTTATGAGAAAAGTACTTTCAAATTGGTATCTACAAGTCATGTCATCTATAATGATGGGTCAATTACTCCAGTTGAAAAAATTGGAAACATTATTAAAAAAAGGAACAAAGATACTCTGTTTTCCATTGATGGAGCTCAAAGTGTTGGTGCCATGATAACCGATGTAAAGAAAATGAAATGTGATTTTCTAACTTTTCCTAGCTTTAAGTGGCTGTGCGGGCCTTTAGGGGTTGGAATTCTCTATGTCAAAAAGCAAATTATGGAAGATTTGAATCCTATGTTTATTGGCTCTGGCACTGCAGATCTAGTGCTATTGAAAAATAAGAACTCAAAGGGAGATAAGAGCAAGAAATCAAAGGAATCTATCAGATACCATAAATACCCAGAAAAGTATCACGCGACTTTTAGGAACTTCCCCGGGCTGGCAGGACTTGAAGCATCACTACGATATATTTTAAGGGTTGGAATTCATAATATTTTTCAACGAAACAAATATCTTGCTTCAATATTGAGGCAGGAATTAATGAAAATGAATGATTTAGTATTGCATGAAGCAAACACGGAAGAATTTAGATCATCACTTGTTTCGTTTTCTTTTAGAAAACAAAACAATGCTAGAATCCAAAAATTAAATGCCAGATTACAAAAGGAAGGCGTGATTTTGGCAGAAAGGGAAATAGGTACAAGAAAAATCTTGAGAGCATCCCCACATTTTTACAATTCTGAGGATGAAATGGTAAGGACAATAAACTCAATAAAATCATTAATGCAAGTCATAGATTAGGATTAAGATACGAAGACGACTCTTGCTATCCCCTACCCCTTCAGATCATGTCTCCTTTTTCTGCAATCTAATTTAGTTAATTGTACGGAATGCACGATTAAAGGAAGGGATATTAAACATTTGACTTAAAGATCTCATTAGGCAATATGGTAAGAATAGAGCTGTAGAAAGAATTGGAATATCCTGAATTGTCGTTACGATAATTTCTTACGAATTCGTGAAATTATTTTGAAAATTTTACTGAAATCACAATATAAGTAGTCGCTTATTATTCTGTGATTACCAAGACCCGGAATCATCTATGTCCACAGATTGGATTTGTCTATTCATTGGATTATTGTCTTACAACTAACAATGAATTAATAATATTTAATCGCCCTTTACGATCTGAAGAATTACTTTATGGTGTCTATCTTAGTGGAAACATAGTAAAACAACCACTTCTCGTTCAACGATATGACCTCACTGTGCGGTGTGCAGGAGATGTACTGATAGTAAGGGATTTTATGAACGATATATCTGCAATTCTCGCTTCTCGTGCATCAGGTGACTTCAAGCCTGACTCCCTTGCTCTCGAAGCCATAAAGGATTTTGGTCATCGTATACTTGGCTTAACTTCAGACTCTATTTTTCTTCTTGGCTAACGCGGTATCAGACAAACCCTTTACGTATTAATTCTTGGCTTCACAAATTGACCACGGTAGTTAATTCTTTCGTTGTTTTCCGCATTTATGGATTGATCTACTCAAGAATTGTTTTGATATTTCCCGCCATTTTTCAACATTATCCACTATTTAACGACATGTTATTATTCTCAATACATAGAATGAATATAATCTTGGAATAGTAAAATCTATACTAAAAGCTTTTTAGCTAATTATTCTATAAAACCAATCAAATGCAATGGAATGCAAGAAAATTAGAACAAATGGTAAAAAGATAAATGAGTAAATCAAAATCTGTAAGATCCAGTAAAAACAAAGATGATCAAGACTATTATGTCAAATACCGTCATGATCACGTTTTTGTAATTAGAGATAACAAGTTAAAATATGATATTGAAGTTATGATAGGGAAGCGAACATTATACTGTGCCTTTCATGATACTCGCAATTCGAAACATGTATGCGAACATATCAGATTTATCAAAATGTGGGATGGAAATATAAAAAGCTAAAACAAGGATACCTATTTCTATATATGTCTTCAGAAGAATATAAGAATACTCTAGTCAAATTAAATCATTAAAGGTCATAAGAATCACTTCACCTAGTTTCTCCTTCTTTTTACTTATTTAATCGGTAATTTATCTAGGAAATAATATTAAACGATAAGACGAACTTATACCATACTTCTCTGACATCAGGGTCATAGTAACTTGAATTGTTATTTTGTTCGAGTAAATAAAGCACACGGTCTTTTGAAATCAATATCTTTTCACTAATCTGATTCGATATGTTCCCTCCCACTACTTTGTCAGTAGTTGTTGTTCCAATCACAGCCTGATTCCCATTAACGTTTTTCTCGACAAATGGTTTGATAATAGAGGTTTAAAAATCATTTGAATGTCAACTTTTTGAAATAGTTCTGGTAATTCCTTTTCTATATTGTGCTCTAGTAACTTCATATCATTTTGATGCTGTTCTTTTAATTTTTTGATCCCTTCATCCCTTTCTTGTAATTTTAGACTTTTTTTACTAGTTTATCTTCTCTTTGTTTGTAATAGTCTAGTTGTTTTTGGAGTCTATGTTCGTTATTGATGGTCAGTAAATTTACTGCCTTTAGATATTCTTGTAAATTTTCTTCATCTTGGGCTTTATAATACGCTCTATCAAGACCTGTGGAGTGACCTACTAGCATTTCTCTTATAGTTTTATCAACTTTTGCTCTTTGCATTTGGGTTACTGCAAATATTCTGAGGGAATGACAGGGATGTATTTCGTTTTTATGTTTGGAGTAGTTGGACCTTTTTTCATACTCTGTGGATCCTTGCTCCTCTATGAGTTTTAATCTGTCTCTTTTTCCTGATTGTTCTAAAGCTTTAATTATTGCATGAGTAAAGGTTTTAGGAACAATAGATATTGAAAATATGGCAGAGATTGGCAAATTTAGTAACATTTGTTGTTCAGTATTGAAATTCCTCACAAATAGAGAGGATTCTCCTGGCATCCAATTACCGGTAGTAGGATCCCTTTTGATATTATCTCCATGTCTTTTACGGGATTCCAAATATTCATTTATTATTTTTGCTGCTTCTGGAGTGCAGAATGTTTGATACTTGTGATTTGGAGGGTTAGCGTATACCGTTATTTGGTAAAGATATTGTCCCGAACCTGACCCTGAGTTATCATTACGGATATTCCATCGCCTCAAGTGTTTTAGTTTGATGTCTGGTAGGGCCTCTACTCTTATTACTGTTAAATCCATATGCAATACAGATGCTTTTGCTCGCGCATCTACCCATGATAATATAGTGTTTATTTCCTCATGAGAGTAGGACCT
>WHSX01000080.1 GCA_009379865.1 Candidatus Nitrosocosmicus sp. | reverse complement strand
CAAAATAGAAAAAGGAGTGCTTTCGGCTTCAGTAATCTTTAATGCTCCAGGATTGTTTAACCCAAATATCCCCGGTAGGATGCCATGGATAAAGAGATTAGAAACAGATGAGCATGGAGAAAACGGTGTTATCGATGCTATTCCTAAGAAAAAGGCAGAAGATTTGATAGAAGTGATCCGTAACGGCATTACCCAAATGAGATCCCCCGCATATGTTTCAACTGGCGTTAATAATGTAAATCAAGTTCCCCAACAACACGGTCATATATCACACGCTGATGAACTAAAGAAGCTTGCTGACTTGAAGGATAAAGGCGTGATCTCAGAGGAAGAATTCAAAAGGATGAAGGAAAAGATTATCGGAAAGGAGTAGATCTATCCAACTAAAATGAACCATGATTGGATGGGCATGAAAAAGTAATACACAAAGAACCTTGTCTTTTTTTGCCTCATATCTATCGATTATACAGAGAAGAATATAACAGAGTAAGAAGACAGGACAAGAAAAAGCATTGAAAAATCTTTTTTGTTTAATGAGAAATTCTTAAATCAAGCGATATGAAAGAACGACGTTTGGTTTTGTAGTTTTACCTTTGTACCAATGACCTTTTAAGGCACATTTGAGTATAATCTTATAAATTGCTTAAAAGAGACAGAGATTTTAAAGAAGCTCTTGCACATTTTTTAAGCAACAAAACCAGTTTGTTTTTATTTTTATCGATAGTGGTCACAAGTATAGCCATCTATCCTTTTGTTATACCTCACCTCTATCACCCTTCCATGATTTATCACATTATTATCCACATTATTAGTTTTGACGTGGCCCTTTTTCTAACTACAATTTCGTTTATCTCCTTCAAGAAGACAAAAAGTAAAAAAATACTCTTGACAGGCCTAAGTTTTGGATTTTTGTTAGTTGTAGAATTTCTGTATTTATTACAATCAAGTCATCTTTTAGGAACATTCTACATACCTTTAATAGAGGTAGAATTTCAACATGTATTGTTATTATTGATGCTAGTATTGTTTGCTGCAGGTGTATTGAGGTTGGAAAGAAAATGAATCCCAGTACGATACTTAATGAGAACGAAACAGAGTCAAATGGAAATAACAGAAGTACAATACTCAAAATTATCAACTCCTTTCCAGGGATTAGGTATAGAGATATTCTAAGAATAACAAATCTCAATAACGGCACTCTATCCCATCATCTATCAGTTCTTGAAAAAAGATCAATAATAAAAATTGGTCGCACAGAAAATAGTAACATTACCCGATACTTCCCAGCCTCTACACCATCGGATGAAACTCTTATACTAAATTACCTGAAAATAAAGACCACTAAAAGTATAATTATGATGCTATATGATACCGACGGCGTATCCTTTAATGAGATTGTAAAGTATATCAATAAAGCACCGTCTACTACTTCATGGAATCTTAAAAGATTAGTCGATTCAAATGTAGTTGGAAGAAAAAGAGGTAAAGAGGTTTCATTATTTTTTCTTCTTAATAAAGGATTGGTTAAGGGACTGGTTGGGCAAAATAACAAAACTTTACTTGATAGAAGCATTGATAACTACATATCAATCATAGACGAGTTATAAAAAACATTATCATGATTTAGTGCCGAAACCGGATTAGAACCTCTGCAAAAGATTACAATACTAATTCACAAATCATCAAACATAACGACATTATAGGAAAAAAGACAACAGTAATATCTTTACTATACTTTGTTTTATACGTAATCCAATATGAACCACTTACCCGATGGCCCTGATGAGGTCCACGAAATCAGGGACAAATTAGAGCATCTTTTTGAGATGCAAAAGTCATTGATAACTCAAGATTATAACAGTACAAAAATTAAGAGTTCTGAAAAGATTTCTATAGATAATAACCCTGAAAACAAAATGAAGAAATTGTACGATATGAAAGAACCATTTTCAGGCTATAGAATATTTATGATTTCGTCTGCGTTAGTGCACGAAGCCATAGAACTTCAGAGGGAAACAAATTGGAAATGGTGGAAGAAAGACAAGACCGTAGATAATGAAAAACTTCAAGAGGAAATTATAGACTTGTGGCATTTTTTAATCCAATTGTCAATTGAGGCCGGGTTTGAACCACAAACATTGATATCAAAATACATGGAAAAAAATAAAGAGAATACGGGAAGACAGCTAAGAGGTTACTAAGAACAATAACCACCACCACCAACTACAGCTCGAATTGAGAGTGTCAATCTTTATTAGGGAGCATTATGGATCATCCCAAAATTTCTATTTCTTCGTATTGATCCTTTATTGCCAACATGCAGAGATCTTCCTCAAATATTAATAGCCAATCACTTGTTCCTATAACGGGTAATTTCCTCACTAAACTTTTTCCATCTTTTAATTTGGTTTGGACATAAACATGAGATGGCAGCTCGACATTCTTGTTTTTGCCTCTGATAAGGTCGCTTTGCAGTTTGATACCTCTGATTCCTGGTTGGATGTTTAGTTTTCTTATATTGCCATCCCTGTCTTCTATTTTCGATGTTACATAACCCTGGCCGATATCAAAATCCAAACTAAATGATAGTTTGATAACACATGATTTACTTTGTGGAATCTCCTTTTGGAGGTATTCAGATTCTTCATCAAAATAAAGGGTATTGTTCAATAATTTACTATTACAATCTATTATTTAATAAAACTTTTCATAATCTAACAGGATTTGAAGATTTTTTTATTTTACGTCAGTCAGTTTCCATAAAATATTATTGCTGTCTTAATCCTCAAATCTTCGAGGGAATTTATTTATCTGTTTATTCCTTCTATATCGCATTTGCTTTTACCAATCTTAATATGACATGAGATACAAGTATATATCATATAGAGGGCATGCAATTTTCCAATATACCCGACCAAGATATCGTTATAAAGAATGTGACTGTTCAAGATATTCCTAGAATAATTGAATTGCAAAAGGAATCATTTCCATCCATGTTAGAAGAAGGCAGTGTTTGGGGAAAGAGGCATCTTCAGAGTCACGTGGAAATATTTCCAGAAGGTCAATTTTGTGCTGAATTTGAGAACAAAATCATAGGTTCATCAAGTAGTTTGATAGTAAAGTTACCATCCGAATACGAAGTTCATACATTTAGTGTGGTGACAGGCAATAGTCTATTTATCACGCATGATCCTAATGGTGATTCATTGTATGGTGCTGACATTTCTGTTCATCCAGATTTTCGTCGATTGGGGATTGCGACACTGCTTTACAAAGCAAGAAAGGATTTGGTCATAAAATATAATTTAAGGCGCATCATAGCAGGCGGTAGGTTGATCAACTATTGTAATTATGCTGAGAAATTATCCCCAGAAGAATACGTTCAACATGTTATAAATGAACAGATTTCTGATCAGGTGTTGACCTTTCAATTGAGAAATGGATTTAAATTCATAAAAATACTTCCAAATTATATCAAGGATTCAAGATCTCTAAACTATGCAACATTTATTGAATGGATAAATCCTTATTATAAAAAGTGACCCAAACCATCATAGATTGCCATGTACACATAAATGGCTACGAGAGTTTAAAAAATTTACCACTCAAAGAAAGAATAGAATCCCTTTCAAACACAATGCAGTCAAACAACGTAGACCAGGCTATAATTATTTCTTCGTATAAAATAAATGAAGAAAGACCCTCCACTGGAGAAATATTATCTTCCATTGAAAAGCATGAAAAAATAAAGGTAGTGGCAGGATACTCTATTAGCAATCATGATGAAAACAGTATTAAAGAATATGAAGAATATCTTAAGAACGGTAAAATAAAAGGTTTGAAAATTTATCCCGGATACGAGCATTACTATCCGTATGATCCAAAATATCAGAAAATAATTGATTTATGTATAGAGTATGATGTCCCTCTAATGATACATACCGGAGATACATATACACCCACGGGGAAAGTCAGATTTGCTCATCCGATAAATGTTGATGATGTTGCAGTTGATAACCCTGAATTAAAGATAATAATTTGTCACTTGGGAAATCCGTGGTTCTTAGATTGTCAGGAAATAATTTATAAAAACAAAAATGTTTATGCAGATATATCTGGATTGGTTTTGGGGGACTTTACAGAATTCTATGAGAAATACCTAGTAGGAAAGATTACTGATTTTCTCAACTATGCTGGAGAACCAAAATACCTGCTATACGGGACTGACTGGCCTATATCTAGTATGAAATCTTATTTGAATTTTGTATCAAAATTGGACCTTAATCAACAGGAACGAGATTTGATCATGTTCAAAAATTCACAAAGGTTGTTTAAACTATGATCTAGGATCCTAACCATTGTGGACGGCGGCACCTTGACTAAAAACATTAAAAATATAGCCTTTGATTAGATATTTGGAATAGTAAAGATATATAGTTAAAGATATTCCGGTGTTTTGTAATTGTTAGATAGCTTTCCTAGTCACTAAATTTTAAAATCGGTGTATAGTGGGATTATCATAATAGATATCAATTAAAATTTTTTATTGATTTGATTTTTATTATTGTATTAATATCGCTAACATCTTGTAAGAATTTATTCGAAAAATATTAAGAAAACTTGTGAAATTATACCTGATTATAGTAATGATTCGTTTTCCGGGTAACATAATCCCATTAGAGAGATAAATAATTATATATGGCATCACCAAGTTGGTCTTTTAACTTTGGACAGTACTCTAATCTTTGCGTTGTATAATCCTATTTTTTTCATAGATCCTTAAGATAGGAAAAACTAGTTCGTTCAATAGTTTTCAAAAATGAAATAGGTTTGAATGATATCAGAAGTAGCAAATAAAAGAATAAGATTTGGGTTAGTTACAGTATCATCAGATTAAGATTCGATATAGAAAGGAAGATTCAGTCGAACATCCGCTCGCTACTAGAATATTAGAATAAGAAAAGATTTTTCAAGATTACCCAAATTCCCAGATTCAAATGTATTCAATGAAAAAAAATGCGAATATTCCATCAAAAAGGAAAATAATTTATTTATTCAGTGATATTGCTTCACGTTATTCAACCATTATAGTATACGTAAGATCCTCTGAAAAATTAGTGGCACAGTTTCCCATTGGACACTTTATTTCGGAAAAGTAATTTATTTCGTGAACACCTTTAGTTAGATTCTGTGTAACCAGATAATACCCATCAGCGACGATTGTAGATTTGCCGCCAACGCCAACGCCAAAAATACCTTTGTCAGGAAAAATAACTTCAAAAGGCTCCGTATGAATCCTATACTTCTTAAGATCGTCAAGAGAGTAAGCCTTCCCATCTAATGTCAATCTTAATTGAGTTACACTGTCCTGATCGGCCTTAGTTACTCTATGCATATCATCGACTTTCACATTTTTGCCTTCTTTATCGGACATTTCGACGGCCGAAGGGGTAAACAATATACTCATTCCTTCAGGAATCTTACATGTCCTCTTGATCTCACCACCTCCCGACCCAGTCAAATAAAATATAGAGCTAGAATTCGATTGACCTATACCACATCTTTCGCCATTTGTATCATCTATTGGGCTTTTTTCGGCCGGAATTGATATTAACCATTTCCAATAATTTTTAGCGTGCTCTTGATACGACAATCCATAAGGTTTACTGTCAGCAGGTTGAAGATCAAGTAGTTCTGAAAAAACAGAATTGTCTATAGATATCACAGGCAATATGATAGCAAATAAAAACGATACAAACATTAAGTACTTATTCATAGATTTCCTGTGTTCCAAGGTAATACATAAATTTTACCAAAGTATGAATACTTTGAGTGTCTAATCGTTTTTTCAGTTGCTTTCAGGATAATTTCTATATCATACTCATTTCTTGCTTGCTAATAACTTTTTTTGTCGATATTGTTTTTATAAAAATCTACGATATGATTTTTAAAGAATATCTTACAACTTTTGAGAAGATGGCACTGTTTTCATGTAATAGTTTGCTTTCATTATTCCTACAATACATTACTCTTAGATTTACAAAGAATATGATAAGCAAATATCAATCTGATTTCAAAATAAATATAGACTTATTCTACAAAGTCGGGGTAGCTTCCCTACTAGTAATATCCTTTCTCACATGCTATATAATAATTGAGATGTTTTTTTATGAACATTATGCAACTTTTCTAACCATGATATTTATTGGTACGGCGTATGGTGTTTCTTCATTTTTTATATTGTTTTTATCCATTCTTTTCCTCTTGTGGTATAGGATTAACAATAGTATGGTAATATTATTATTTTTTGTTTCTATGATCTTTATTTCATCTGCTTTGGTGATTACCATGGTAACAACAATCCTAAAAATAAATGAAAGGCCAACCGAAATTTACCCCTTTGTAGGTGGTAGTATGGATATTTCTGTTGGAAATATGCATATTTGGAGCAAATCTATAAAATTTTTTCTGTAGTTTCCGTAATTAGCTTATGGATAATTACAGTTTTATTAACAATAAATTTTAAAGAAAGAATCTATAAGGCATCGAAAAACTGGGTGATCTTATCAATCCCACTTGTTTATTATTTGTTAATTAGTTTTTACCCTTTTATTTTCTACGATTTACTAAAATTTTTGAGTTTATATGTGTCAGTTACTCCAATCAACCAATCTATTATATTTACAGCGATTATGACCTTAAGTAAACCAATAAGCGGTATACTATTTGGAATCATTATTTGGCGAACGGCAAAAAATCTAGGGTATGAAAAAAAAATCAACAGGTACATGTGGTTATCAGGTTTGGGAATATTTTTGTTATTTCTTACGGGTCAAGAATCATTACAAATTTTATCTCCATATCCTCCTTTTGGACTCATTACTTATGGTGCACAAATCATATCTAGTTATCTAATATTATTTGGAATATATAATTCGGCAAAATTGATATCAGTGAACCAAAAATTGAGGATTCTTATCTTCAAGGAGACCACAAGTTCGAAGTTACTTGGTGTCATAGGGGATGCCGAAATGACAATAGAAGTAACCCGAATTGCATCAAAAGTAATGATGAAATCGGAGCAACCAAAATTAGCATCAGAGAATCCAGATTTAGATTTTGATGAGCTTAAAAACTATATTATTTCGTTGAAAAAAGAACTTAAAGAAGGGAACTCTTTTTCCTCCTAAGGATAATTCTCAGATAACTTTCTTGTACCTTATAGATTTACCCCTTAAAAATTAAAAAGCATCCCAGGTTATCAGGGCCTTACTATAGTCGGTAGTTAATGACCAAATATGATTGAGTGGTCGCTATCGCAAAAACATTTATTTTCCTCTCAAGTCCAATACAAATAGAAATTATACATTTTGTTGGCCATAAATCCGAATATCAAATTGTAGGATAAATATGATTTTGTGGTGATAACCCATAACATGTGTGGACTATCAAACCGACCTCTATCTAATTAATGTAGAATATAACGATATCTAATTTGTCTACCACTATTTGAAATTTCTCCAAATGAATTAATTAAAGTAATCATTCAAATCCCATTAGTAATTATTTGGCAATATCCCATAGTTGTTGAATCGGTGCTTACTTTTAGGTATATTGTATTGTACTCGCTTGGTATTGGTTATCTTAATCACAGTAAACTTGTCGAAAATACAGTATGGATAGTGTTAAATTTCTAAGGTGCATATTTGTATTTAATTGGCAATAATCACCCTAAATTGTAAAAATTTATATACTTCTAGTACAAATCAAAAATCATGTTATTAAAATTTGACCCTGATAACAAACGTTTCTCAACATTGATAATAGGGATAATAGAGATTAGTCTCATATTTTTGGGTACTTCTTATTTTTCCAATGAAGTCCATGCAATAAATAATGAAACCAAAATTACGTATAGCCTCATTGAAATTCCCATTGCTTGGTGTGCAGTAAATGGTAGTCCAGCCGCAAGCAACCCAAATATCCCAAATCCTTCTGGTGGTTTTGATACAACAACTGAAGATGTTTTGGATAGAAGACTCGAGCGTATAAACAATAACATATACATGGAACAGGCAGGAATTAAATTTGTATCCAATATTATTAATAATTCTGAAAATGTCGGTTACCCAATAATTGATGATCAGAACACTACGGTGGGTAGACTAGGTGATGTTATTATAGAGAGCAGGGGTATGCAAGAATATGTGAATACAATAGATGATTGCAAAAGGGCTTGGTACAACAGGTCAGGCGGAGAAATTTTCGAAGGAATTCCAGTGGTTAACGTTAATTTGTTCATTAATGATGATGGCGGGATTATCGGTACAGGTGGGATAGGAGAATGTGCGGAAGATCCATCTAATTGTGGTACAACCCCACATACTGGTAGTGTAGTAATTGTGGATAATTTTTATACGGTTCCTGGGTTAACATCGTTACCATCCAAGTTTGATCCTTGCACTCATAGTACATGGAATTTTTGGAATAAGGATCCCTTTGATCAAATGTTTGGTCACGAACTTGGTCATTCACTTAGTCTGGACCATAATGAGGATGATGGTTCTTTGATGAAAGTCTGTCAGCAATTTAATGGTCCTGAGAGAACAATTAATAACATTGGTCTGAATAAATCCGAGATTGATCTTATACGGGACGTAGCATTAACAGTGACTGGGGCCAGGATTAGTAACAGCAGTATGAGTTAGAATCCTAGCGTATTCATATTCCTCAGACAAATTTTCAGACTGTAAGAAAGATTGGCTTTCTAAGAAAGGTAATATATAATAACCTTCCTTTAATTCTGTTAGCCTCACTTCTTTTAAAGTCAAAGGACTAAAAAGCCTCCGGCAAGTGTCCGTATAATCCCTAATAAAATTGACCCGGAGACCGTTAATTATTTGCACAATAACATATCTAGATGCGGTATGCCCGTCCTAGAGAGAATAAATTTATCCATTAGTGACAATGAATTTTCGGTAAGAAAAAATAAAGTACATTTAGTGTACAAAAGCTTCAATTATATATATAATTTTGAGCACAATTCTGCAATATTAGAACGAAATAATATACAATGTTTAACATTTAGATTACATCCATGAAGGTAGTAAAGTGGGCGATATGATTATGATATATATATGGAAATCATAGAAAATTTAGTCAATTACCACTCATTGGCATATTTAAACAAAGAATAACAGTTTGTTGCAAGTTACATTGATCCTTCCATCCTCATATGAGAATCTTTATTACCCTTGTACTTAATGTAGAGATAATGAAAGAGGACTGTATCGAATTTGAATCCCAAGTATTGCCATATCCATGTTGTGATGAATCGTTTTCACTTGGAGATTTTCCAAGTGGCAGTACGGACTGGAATTTTTATGCATCTCAAGATGGCGTAATAGTAGTTACTTATGTCTACAATGGACAGCTGTACATGGCTGTGTCTTATGATTGTGGAAAGACATTCAGTAATGCCATGAAACTAATGCAGATAGACAATGAAATTAAGAAATTTAATATATTGGTCAAAGGTGATCAATTTGTTATCTCGGTGTTAGAGAAAGACAGGGAAACAAACCGTGAAGTCAAGAAAGCGGTTAGTGGATGGCTAACTCGGGAAACCAATAGTTTCACTCATAAAGAATGTGTGAAATATACCCCTGAGGTGGATGAGACCATTGTTAATGTCTCTTTAGGGTTCCGAAAATCATCCACAGTCCAAAATGCAATTGAATCGGTTGATTATGTATTTGTAAGAAGAGGAGATATTGTAAGCATAAAATGCCAAGGACATCCTTGTGTGGTGGATGGATAAGTATTCACATTATTTCCTTTGTTTACTCGGTATTTTTAATCTCCACATCATTTATACATTAGACTAGATAGTGCCAGGTTTAGAACAAGCAGATAATCACTCCAGGTAACACATTTCAGTATTAGCCTGATATCAGCTTAGAATTAATACATCATTCTCTTATGATAGAAGAAGGACTAATTCTAAGAAAGTGAAGGGGTCAGAGGGTCCACGATCATTTTGACTTCGAACAAAAGTATGAGGTATTATTTGCGGTATCACTATTCTCGGTGGGATATGTTGTCAGTAGTCAAAATGTCCATCCCCATATTCTATAAAAACAGAATCAGATTAAGATTGAACTCGTTCACAACTTTAGCACTACTCCATGTAATTCAGTATGGTAAATACCCACTCTAATATATGATTCCTCTGCAATATGGCAGATTTGATGCAAGTATTATGATTATTCAACCTATATGAAAAACCCATCTTTGATAAATTATTAAGAAATACTATGAAGTGAAAATGCACATACAATGAACAATTCTAAACTCGTTATCCAATCTGGATCAGTAATTTTGAAGAATAGGTGTCATTGCGGTCGCTTAATTTTAGACAATACTCGGATCTTTACGTTGTAGATTGGATCTCCATTTTGTAAATAGATTTCTGACTTGGTAATGCCGGCAATAGTATTTTTCAATCTTACTCGGGTATTATCATCGAGCAGATATTCATTCCATTTTTCAGATGTTGTGGAAAAGGTTATCTCCTTTTTATAAGAAGACTCCATCTCCTCCTTTGTATACATTTTCTTATGTGTGGGCCCTGTTGCTTTGTCTGAAAAAATGAAGGATTGGATTGACTGAAAATTAAATTCGTATTCTTTTGATTTATCCATCTTTGATTTTTTTACCCCGGTTAACACTACCCTACTTTTGAGCTTTGTATCATCGCTTAATAGGTATGAATCCCAATATTCCTTTATTACCTTAAAATCCAGTGTAACGAAATCACTCATTTAGATTTAATCTCTTCAAAGCATATTTTAATCAATCCAGTTAGCCGGTTGTTCAGCTATCCTCCTACCTAGTCTTGACAAAGGGGTCAAAAAGAAAGGCCGAGAATGTCATCTTATGTATTTTATCTTAGGCACTCTCATTATTCGTATAAACAGTAAGATGATGGCTTGGAAAACGATATGGAAAATTGAAGAATTTATTTATGAATAAACAGATGTCAAAAACACATAAAATTTACTACCATAAATTGTTCATACCATAGTATCTAAAAACTGAAATGAATTTGTATTCCATAATCTAAAAGATGAAAAGAAATACTAATTATGAGTTTTTTATTATTTCTTTAACTGGATTTTCCGTATTCTTGATTTTGTTCCAATATTATTATGATCCTTTAGGCAAAGCATTAACTGCTTTATTTGTATTTGATTTCATTGTATCCATTATTTTATCAATTGACTTTGCTATAAGAATAAAAAAGTCTAAACATCGATCCAAATATTTTTTAACTCATTTGTATGAAATTCCTGCCTTAATACCCTTGTACGCTCTAACTTTATTGCAAGATAACACTGTGTATGGAGCGGGTTTGAAGAGCTTAAGGTTTATTCAGCTTTTCAGGTTCATGCATGTCTTATCTAGAACTTTGATAATGATGGATGAAATCAAAAATAGGCTTCTATATGTTGTTATTCTCTCCGTGATTACGGTTACGGCGGGTGCATTTACCATGTACGTTGTAGAG
>WHSX01000007.1:14793-31386 GCA_009379865.1 Candidatus Nitrosocosmicus sp. | reverse complement strand
TAAAAGATTGGCTTCATAGTGGTCAAGTAGACGTAATGCGTCAAATTAAAAAATAGATATTATTATCTAGTTTTTTTATCTTTTGTATAACACTGTTTTGTTATTGGCATATAGTTTAAATAGTTTTATCGTTACAAGACGAGTAGTGAATTATTAGATGCCAATTGCTATACTTCCAGATGTTGATGAACAAAGATGCATTGGGTGTGCGCTTTGTGTAGAAATTTGTACCGCATTAGGTCCGGATGTACTTCGTGTTAAACCTGTTGAAGGTTGGAAAAGAGGCAAAGCATTTGTCTTTTATCCCGAGAGATGTATTTCTGACGGTGCATGTCTAGGTGTTTGTCCAACTCATGCTATATTCTGGATGAGACCATTAGAATATACTGCAGGCCAACCAGTTCCATTACATAAAAACGGTGTATTTGATAAAGGCTGGGAAGAAGGCTAAATCCATATCACCCAATTATTTTTTGTTTATTTTAATTTTTAAAAAATCTTTATATAATTAGAAATTTAGGAATTATTATTATGTTATTGCCCTCTGAAATTGAATCCAAGTCTTTGATTCCTGCTATTCGTGCTATTTTGTCTAAAAGATTAATTCGAGATTATGATCTAAAGGAAGAAACTGTAGCAAAACTTCTTGGGATTACTCAGGCGGCAGTTAGTAATTACATCAGAGGAACACGGGGTGATCTTTCCTTGGTAGCTAAACTGGAGGATAATTTTGAAGTTATGAAAATGATAAACGATATATCCAAAGATCTTTCTACAAATAATGCTTATTCTCCAAGTACGATGACAAAATTTATTCAACTATGTAATTTTATGCGATATACTTTCATAATATGTGATGTCCACCATAGTATGGAATCGAATATAGATAAAAGAATCTGTGAACAATGCGAAGTACTGTTGACCGGTTCGCGTTTCTCCTGATCTTTTACTTTTCTTTTTTAATCCAGTTAACATAAATTATTGCAACTACCTCATTATTTGCGTGAAGATATCTATCTCAGGAATAAGGGGGATATTTGGAGATGACCTTAGTATACAAGATATAGCCCGTTTTTCTAGGGTTTATGGATCTTATTTGAAAAATAATTATGATATACAGACTTGTGTAATTGCAAGAGATAGTAGACCATCAGGAGGCATAATTACAGATATCGTAATCGGATGTCTTTTAGAACAAGGGATAAATGTTTATGATCTGGGTATCGCACCTACGCCAGTTTTGTTTAGAGAGTCCAGAAAATATTCTGGTGCCTTAATGATTACAGCATCACATAACCCGCTAAACTGGAATGGATTGAAGATGCTCATAAAAGGGAGAGGATTATTTGAGGAAGATTTAGATCAGCTATTAAAAACGAAAATCCAAGATCATGTTAAAATTGGCCAATATTTCAAAATTAATGCCAGCTTTTTGAACGATATAGTAAACTATATTCCACAACCAAATCGATTAAATGATGATTTCAAAGTTGGTATTGATTTTGGGGGAGGGGCAGCCTGCAATTATGCTAATCAGTTGCTTGATTCCTATCATGTAAAATATCTTGGAATAAATGACAAGATGGGGTTCTCTTCTCGTGGTCCCGACCCGACATCTGATCCCTTAGTGGATTTATGTGAATTAGTTAAAATAAATAAGTTGAATTTTGGTTTTGCCTTTGACATGGATGGGGATCGACTGGTAATCGTTAATAATGAAGGAATTCAGCTTAATCCTGATTCGACCTTATTGTTATGTATTGCCGGTGTTGTACACAATAATGGATTCAAAAGATTTACCATTAGTCTCGACTCTAGTCTCTCAATCGAACAATATGTCAATAATCATGGTGGTCAAGTCTTTGTCTCTAAAGTTGGAGAATCAAACGTGATAAAAAGGATGTATGAAACCGATTCACAAGCAGGTGGAGAGGGAAGTAGCGGGGGATTCATCATGCCAAGCTTTACTTCTTGTAGGGATGGGTTATTGGCGAGCGTTATTATCAGCTCATTAGACCAGGATACAATTAATGAATGTATGAATCTGTCTTCAAAATTTAAACAGATACGAACAAAGCATTCTATAGATCCTAAAATTGATAGTAAATATCTCTTTGAGAAGGTATTATCTTCTTTAAAATCCTATTCAACAGACGTATTATATACTGATGGTTTGAAATTTATTCTGGACGATAGTTCTTGGATTCTAATACGTTTCTCAAATACTGAACATGCACTTAGAATATCATTGGAGTCAACAAAAGAAAAAGTAGATTCTATGTATAAATTATTTTATAATAAAATAATTGAAATTTATGAAAAAATTTAATGAGAAACAAATACTGAATTTTATTATATCTAAATTTGGTAACAACAATATGGAACCATATATGGGTAAGGATGACATATCAATTATACCCTTAGATTCATTAAATTCTTCATCTAATGAATTTAATGATAATAAATTTTTGGCAGTTACGTGTGATATGTTAGTTGAACATACTGACGTCCCACCCAAAATGACATTTGAACAAATAGCCCGAAAATCTATAGTTTCTAATGTAAGTGATCTGGTTTCAAAAGGAATAATGCCAAAAGCCGCTTTAATATCATTAGGGTTACCCAAATCATTAAAAAACTCTGAAATTTCTAGACTAATTAATGGCTTGTCTTTAGCTTCGAAAGAGTTTGGAATAGATATAGTTGGTGGTGACATTAATGAATCTAAGGAAATCATAATTGATTGCTGTATGTTTGGATCTCTATCTTCGGTAGCAAACATGCCTAGAAGAAATGGCGCATGTATTGGTGATTATGTGGTTGTTTCTGGTATTTTCGGTTACAGTTCTTCGGGATTGAAAATTCTAATGAACAATCTATCAAGCCCAGATAGTTACTTTAGAAAAAGATCTATTGATTCAGTCTTAAAACCTTCTCCTTCTTATGAATTCGGAATATTTATTGCCCATTATTTTTCTTCATCCATGGATTCTAGTGATGGCCTTGCCTCTTCACTACACGAGCTATCAAAGCAAAGTGGAGTGAATTTACTAATAGAAAAAGACAAGATTCCTATTCCACCAAAATTGACGGAATTTTTATCAATAAATAATCTTGATTTTCACGACCTAGTATTTTATGGAGGTGAGGAATACCATATAGTGGGAACAATATCAGAAAAAAATCTACTGGAAATTTCCAAGATATTGAAAATGCATCACCTAAAATTGTATATTATTGGCAAAGTAGTTAGTGGGAATGGGCGAGTATTTGTTCTCACTCCCAATAGAAATAAGAAATTGCTTAAAAACAAAGGGTATTTGCATTTTACTTAAGAAGGTTTTTAAATGTGACAATCAAAAAATTCTACATTAATGTCACAAGAGGAAATTACTCAATATAAATGGGGGGTAGCTCATATTTTTAGTAGTTATAATAATACTTTAGTCCATATAACTGACATAAGCGGTGCAGAAACAATTTCTATTAGTTCGGGTGGACGCCATGTAACAGCAGATCGTTATGAATCTTCCCC
Source organism: Candidatus Nitrosocosmicus sp. (assembly GCA_009379865.1). Taxonomy (GTDB): domain Archaea; phylum Thermoproteota; class Nitrososphaeria; order Nitrososphaerales; family Nitrososphaeraceae; genus Nitrosocosmicus. Next base: position 27,851 of record WHSX01000007.1, on the reverse strand, counting down.
ATATGCAGCTATGAAATCTGCCGTTTCTGCAGCTGACGCTGCCAAAACAAAGGGTATTAATGCACTCCATATACGCGTAAGAGCAGTAGGTGGAGTTGGACCAAGAATTCCTGGTCCTGGTGCTCAGGCTGCTATAAGAGCCCTGGCTCGAGCTGGATTTCGTATAGGTAGAATAGATGACGTTACACCTGTCCCTCATGATACTACTAGAAAACCTGGTGGTCGTAGAGGTAGAAGAGTATAATTTATTTTCTTTTTCTTTTTGTTTTACCTATTAACTAATTATGGGATCGGCCGGATTTGAACCGACGACCTCCAGCGCCCAAGGCTGGCATCCTACCAAGCTAGACTACGATCCCTTTCTAATGAGAAATTTTTTGTCTAATTTTAATCTTATTTCAATTAATATAAATCATTATTTGCATTATTATTATATTGTGGGGGTTATTATCTCTAATTCATGTCTCTAGATAATTATATTCGTGCAGGTCGAATAGCTGCTCAAGTTAGAGAAAACGCTAGGAAAAAAAATCATGTCGGTAGGACACTTTATGAAATATGTGATTCTATTGAGAGCGAAATAAATGAGCGAGGTGGTCAACCTGCTTTTCCTGTTAATATTAGTTTGAATGAGATAGCTGCTCATTATACTGCTGAACCAGACGATCAAATTGTGATAAAGGATACTGACGTTGTTAAGATTGATATAGGTGTACATATAGATGGTTACGTTGCAGATACCGCAGTTACTATTTCATATGATTCAAAATATGATCAATTAATAAAAATAGCAGAGTTGTCATTATATGAAGCTACCAAGATTGCAAAGCATGCTACTAAATCAAGTGAGATTGGAAAAACAATTGAGAATACCATAACCTATAATGGTCTAAAACCAATTCAAAATCTTAGTGGACATTCCTTAGAACAGTATGTAATACATGCCGGAAAATCTATCCCTAACATTAAGACTTATGGACCTTCATTTTCACTAATGCCTAATCAGGCCTACGCAATAGAACCATTTGTAACAACTAAAGACGGACTAGGCATAGTTTATGAGGGTAAGATCAGAAATATTTTTTCACTAGTATCAAGAAAACCCACTAAAAATAAGGACACGGATGAATTCATCATATATTTATGGAATAGGTTTAAGACACTTCCATTTGCGTTACGTTGGCTATTAAATGATTTCACTGAATCTAAAGCTCGTGAAATGTTAGACTATCTTATTAAGAAGAAGAATATTAGATCCTATCCTATTCTGGTTGAGGGTAATAACAAAGTTGTATCTCAGGCGGAACATACAGTCTTTATATTGGAGAATCTGAGTCATATAATTACAAAATAGTTTTCATTTTTATTTTGATCAAATAAGAGGAAAATAATTATTTTACCTTCTTGATAGTTATCTAGGACTCGACTTTGTTATCTATTTGATGATTGCCATGTGTGAATATATATGAATAGAATATACATGACGATCTTCTTATTTTGATAGTACAATGTTTCAGTTACTAAATTTAGGATACACATATATGTTATTTCCTAAACCTGTGAAGCCTCCGGATGGTTGTGTTTGAATTCTTGGAGTTATTTTTATAATATCTCATCCGGTTAGTGTTCTATTCCTTGTTTGTATACTATTATTAGTTTAACATACAATTTATTTCTACTTTGGTTTGCTTGGTAATGAGAGTAAGTGTTTCTGACACCCGGTCGTCCATGATATTTAGGGCAAATTAATACATGTGTATTGATATGTTATGGAAGAATCATCGTAGTCTACATATTGCTTCCATACGACCAAATCCACTTGCTAATGCTAATGGATTGGTTCGATATTGCATCAGCAATAGGTTAGGAGCTTGTTGTTTGGATGACAGAGACATCATCTGACACTGGGTTGGTCATATAGATGTTATTATTGCTTGGGTTAAACGCCAGAGCAGACGGACCATCTCCAACATAAACTGTTGAAATAACATTGTTAGCCCAAACCCATTCTAATCCTAAAAAAACTCCTGGATAAGTAGAAGTAAGTATCAAAGTTATGATTAGTATCCCTAGAAACCCGTATTTTATTTTCATTACAATCATTATGATTGAAATATCAGGTATAAATATGATAGACCGTACTACAAAATCTTACTGACTACTGATGAATGGCAGATCAAATTTTTATGAATATTGATATTTGTTTTACTGTCATCATTATACCAACGATTAGTCTTTGGTAACCATGTGTAGAAAGTTTTACATTCACTTAAATGCTTTTTTAATATCATTATTCATCCACTTTTTTCCTTCTATTGATCAAAAACCAACTAAGGTTATTGTATCGAGAAAAAATTAAATAAAGATTTTCATGAAGTTAATCCTTTTTTCTTCATACGCTAAAAATATTATATTGTATATAGATATTAAGTTATTCAATGGATGTATATGATGAACTAAAGCTTTCCTACAACGGTGATATTTCTAATGAATCCTGGATTAGAGATTATTATTCTGTAGATTCAAGCCATCATCAAATTTACCCCGAATTAGTTTGTTTCCCTAAAGATAAGGTGGATATAGTAACGTCTTTGAATTATGCTAGCAAAAATGGCTTGTCTGTTGCTTGTCGTGGTGCAGGCACGAGTTTACTTGGTCAAAGCCTATCCAATGGATTGATTTTAGATTTTACTAAATACATGAACAAGATTCTTGATTTGGATATCCCGTCTGGAACAGTAAGCGTTCAGCCTGGCGTAGTTAAGGGCATCTTGGATAAAGAATTAAAAAAACAAAACAAGTTTTTGCCACCAGATCCTGCAAGTAGTAATTATTGCACCATTGGAGGGATGGTTTCCAATAATTCTTCTGGACCACATGGTTTAGGATACGGGAGTGTCCTTAAATATTTGGATCGTGTTGACATTATCTATTCAAACGGGGAGGAAGGTTTTGCTGAAAATGGTATCTGTGATAATAGATTAAAAAAAATTCTATCACCCCTAATTTCTATTCAAAATAAATTGACTTCATTTTATCCTGATGTCACTAAGAATTCCTGTGGTTATAGATTAGATTCTGTTTTTACTCCCGAATTCAAACCTCAAAATATTTTTGCAGCTTCAGAGGGAACATTATCAATTTTCGATTCTCTTAGATTAAAGATATTGGACCTACCCCTTTTCAGATCTCTCTTCTTAGTGTATTTTTCTGATGTCTTGTCTGCTTGTTTATATACCCAGAAAATTCTCTCCACTGTACCTGTAGCTATTGAACTTTTGGATTATTCCGTTATGGATTCTTCAATTAAATTGGATACATTCAATGAGAATGGTTGTTTGCTATTTGTAGAATATTTTTATCAATTTCGGGACAAAATATCTGACATACACAATTTGCTAAAAAGGAGCATATATCCTGACGGCAAGATCGTAGAACATGCTCATGACATAGTTTCAATAGATAAATTATGGCGCTCTAGGAAAAATGCATTGAACATGGCTATAAAGAATACCGTAGGAAACAGAAGACAATTTACTATAATTGAGGATACTGCGGTCTCAATCGATCATCTTCATGAATATGTTATTTATCTTTTATCACTTTATAACAAATATGATCTACAATATGTCCTATACGGTCATGTAGGTAATGGTAATCTTCATACGCGTCCCATTTTAGATAATCATAATAATTCTGAAGATCATCTTCATTCCAAACAAGCGAAGATTCTACAAAATATTACTTACGAGACTTTTAAAAAAATATTTGAATATCGTGGAACTATAACTGCAGAACACGGTGATGGAATATCTAGGACCCCATTCATAAAGAATGTATACAATAATTTCGTTTATTCCTATTTTAGTTATCTCAAAAAGTCATTTGATCCACTAAATTTACTAAATCCAGGTAAAAAAGTCCCATAATTCTATCCATCAATGGTACTTCCTTTTTCAAAATCCCTTTGGTATTTTGATTACTATAGCCTATGAGTTTTGTATAATATTTGATATTGTATTCTCATCTAATACAATTTTGCTATATACGAATTGTTACCTTGTATCGTTATTTGTTTATATAAAGATGATGATTTATCTATTCTGCACCGACTAACCCCAAAAAATCAAATCCCTCTTCTTCATTTTGGTTGTCTTTTAATTTTACAATTGAAATTAGATGACCATCCGGATCTTCTATTATCGCATGCTTTCCGAAACCTTCTTCCTTAGGATTCTTAAAAAAAACTACACCTTTCTCTTTTAGTTTATTTATTGTGTTATCAAAATCACTTGCAGAAAAACCAAGCAGAATATGCTGGCCCGATTTCAGACTCTCTTTGTGCTTAACCGGATGCAATGCTAATACTGTTTCTTTATTGAAAAATTCTGTCCACTCGTCAGATTCTTTCTTTAGTGGCAAATTTAGAGTTTCCCTATAGAATTGAACCGATTTATTCATATCTGAAACTAAAAGTATTACAGCGCCTAATTTTCTAAATGACATCTAATTTGTCTATATTGCTTCTAAATTATGAACTTTTTGTATGCGAATGTGTTCTTAGTAGATTTTTAACGTGTCAAAAATTTTATTGATGTATGATGTGTGGTTATTATTGCAAGATAAGCTTTTTTTTATTTATGTATCAAAAAATGAAGAATGGAAAAAACGATATCAAGAAGATTGGGGTTATGTTTCTTCGATGGTGCGATTTTTCCAGTGGTGGATTAAACATGAATTTAAAGAAGATTTGTCTGTAGAGGTAGATATCTTACCAGTAATTCCTGGACGATTATTCGATAGGATCAATCTCGCCTATCTGTTAAGAGATCATCGAGAAAGGGGTTTCTCTATATTTCATTTCTATCTCCCTTATTTTGGACCTTTATGGTCGGATTGTCGTATGGATGTATATCATGGTGAGAATTTTGGACTAGCCGCTTGGTTGAGACCCAAAGTTTTTTCTTCAGATTTCAAAAATGAACGGTTTTTTGCTGATAATAATTGTGCAAAAATATCTCATATATTATGTCATGAAATAATTAGACGCAAAATGAAAAAAAGGAAAGTGTATTTCGATCAAGTACATAAGGTTTGGGACCTTCACACGAAAGACAATGTTCCTTTTTTATATTATAACAAACAATTCAATAGGGTCTCAAAAAATGGTGAATACAAATACGTTACTATAGATGCATCCAAACTTGAATATTAGTATTAAGGTAAGATTGTTAGATGGGTACTTCATTGAGATATCGTCGTATGATAAAACTAGGTGCTTTGATCTCTACGACTGGAGTCACTATGTTGATTTTATTTGGATTGATTTTACTACTGTTTCCAGTTACAAAGATTTGTGAGGAGAACTGCAATTATCTTTCAAGTGCACCTGAATATCTTAGACAATTGATAAATCCTTTATTTTTATTTATTTCTTTGATATTGATTTCCTCAGGAGTTTTTTTTATCCGTATAGGGAATAGGCAACTCTATAGAAGCTTATAGTTCTCTGCTCTGGTTGTCGCATCCTCTCTTGAATTTCCTATGCCATTAAACTAAAATGTCTGATTGCATAAATACTATATACTTTATGGCCAACCCATTTAGAAAAATACTATATTCTTTTACAGCTAATCCATTCAAGAAATGGAAACCTAGAGGAAAAATTTATAGTTTCAGATGTTCACAATGTGGAGAAGTCTTCATATCTAGTCATAATTTGGATGCTCCGTTGTGTGACAAATGTATTCAAAAGATAAAATCCTTGGATTCTACTGTTGATAATGAGAAAAAATGCTCTGAATGTGGTAACTCTGGCGTTATTTATGGTAAAGATCGATGTCATTCTTGTTATTTTAGCTTCAAGAAGGCCAAATAATTTTCCACAATTTCGTTAATATTCATCTTTTCGGAGTTTATATTGGTTAATATTCAGTATTTTTCACTTTGTTTTGATTGAACTGCATATTTCTATCCATTTAATATAATTTGTATATATGTAATAATTTATTATTGCCAATTTTTGATAATTATGTTAAACCATTTTCCTTCTAATCCATAAAATGTCTAGTTTATTTGTCTTTTGTCATCGTGTAAAAACGAGAATGATTGAGGGGAGATGGGGCCGAAGGGAATTGTTCTAATATATGTACTTATATTATTTGAACCCCTGATCCACGGGTTTCTTCAATAATTGCCCATTATTTGATCTGGAGCCCGTTGCGATGCCTGGCTTCGCTACGACCCCACCTTATTATAGGTTTTTTAATTGTAACTATAAGTTTTTCTAAATTTGAATTAGTGAATGAATCCGAAAATTGCTCAATATATGTCAAATAAGCATATTCCATAAAAAATATAAGGTTTGTTAAACACAATATAATTAACATTGGCAAAATCTATTGATTATGATGTTCTTTCTTCAGCGAAAAATAAAGAACTTGAGACTAATGAAAAATGGGGTTTAGCAGAAGAATCTGAATATTTTGCTAATAAGGTAAAACTATATCGTCAAGATAAATTGAATGCAGATGAATTTAGGCGCTTTAGACTTCAAAACGGCGCATATGGCTCTAGATTAAATAGTGAATTTAGTATGATAAGAATAAAGGTTCCAGGTGGTGATATCACGCCTACTCAGCTTGAAAAGATTGCCAGTCTATCAGAATCATTCTCAATCGGATCTGCTCATGTATCTACCAGACAAAATATTCAATTGCACTGGGTGCAATTGGAAGATGTAAGTGAAGTATTTCGCGGTTTAGCTGAAGTAGGACTTACTTCTAGGGAGGCTTGCGGTAATACCATTAGAAATGTAATGTGCAGTCATTTTGCAGGAGTATGTCCTAATGAACCATTTGATACTACTCCTTACGCTAAAGCAATAGCGAGGTTTTTTCTAAGAAATCCTATTTGTCAGAATCTTCCCAGAAAATTTAAATTTAATTTTTCATGCTGTCCAGAACATGGTTATGTAAGGATAGCCGATGTGGGCCTCGTTCCTACAGTCCGTGATGGAGTAAGGGGCTTCCGGGTCTATTTGGGAGGCGGCTTAGGCGCTGCCTCGTTTATAGGCCATTTATTAGAGGAGTTTACTCCAGAGTCTAGACTTTTATCTACTTCTATAGCTACAATTCGACTTTATGATCGACTAGGAAATAGAGAAAATCTTGCAAGAAATAGAATGCGTTATCTGGTCAGCGAAATCGGATGGGAAAAATTTCAGGGCTTATTATTGAAGGAACGAATCTTGGTTGAAGCAACAATTTCTATACCCACAAAAAAATCATACGATGGTTTTTTGAATACTGGAGATTTGAATAATACTTCAATTTCCTCTAGCTCTACTAAGAGTAAAATTAAATTACCAGTAATAAATTCCAATTCTGCAGATACACCATACACTCGATGGCTAAATACCAATGTTGTTGCTCAGAAACAGTCTGGTTATTACAGTGTGTATATAACCTTAGGTGCAGGCGATATCACCTCTAGTCAGTTACGGATTCTTGCAGAATGTATCAGGGAATTTTCGTTAGAAAAAAAAGCCCGAAATACTCCTCAACAAAACTTTCTGGTCCGATATGTAAAAGCAGATCAATTACCAAAGGTTTTCCAAAAACTATCAGGCAACGGACTAGGAAATCCTGGTGCAAATACAATTGTATCTACTGTAGGTTGTGTTGGAACTACATCATGTAATCTAGCTATTACCAATTCTCATAGGCTTGCAAAGGAGATCCAAAGTAAATTTTTGGAACTAAATATTGATTTAGATAAAGACTTTGTTGATTCTACTATTAAAATCAGTGGATGTCCTAATTCTTGCGGACAGCATGAAGTCGCAACTATCGGTTTCTATGGTGGTGCTACTAGGATTGGAACATCCATGGTTCCAATCTATACAATGCTTTTTGCGGGGAGTACTGGCGAAAATGGTGAGCTGGGCAAGGCAATAATGCGTATTCCAGCTAAAAAGGTGCTGGATGTAGTTCTCAAAATATTTGAACATTTCAAGAAAGAAAGGACAGGTAATGAAAAATTAAATGAATGGATTTACAAAATTTCAAATGGAAATGGAGCCGGCGAAATTAAGAATGTAGATGACATGAAGAAACTACTTTTACCTATAATTGAATTACCTGCATTTTCCGCAGCACCTGATTTTTACAAAGATTATGGAACCGATACCAATTTTGTCGCAAAAACTGCTAGAGGCGAATGTGCTGCTTGAGTAAACCCATAAAGCGAAAGAAAAATGATGTCAAGGTAAAGGTAAAGGTAGTAAATAAACGTGTAAAAACAAAACCTCCATCAACACCTTCTTTGAATCTTGTATGTGATATTGATACTCTAAGAACTCTAATAAAAAAAAATAAAGTTAGAGTTGTGGATGTCAGAAAAAGAGATGAATATTTGAAAGGCCATATAAAGACAGCCGTTTCTTTACCATTAGCTGAATTATTATCCAACGATGACCCCGAGTCTATAATTAATATTTTGAATAACCTTGGCATATCAAATGATACTTTGGTAGTCATTTATGATGATACATTTGGTGCACTAGCGTCAAGAGTAGCGTGGTCATTTAAGTTTGTTGGGCACAGAAATGTTGCGTTATTGGAAGTTACCTATGATAATTGGAAAAAATTAGGTTTAGAAATTGAAAGAAAGTCTAATAAATATTCTAAAGTTTCACATTCTATTGATATAGATTATTCCATATTTGCAGATGCTGAATATATAGAAAATGCTCAAAATGATAAAAATAAGATCATAATTGATTCTCGAGAAAGATTGAATTTTTTAACAGAACACATTCCTAATTCAAAGAATATTCCATACACCATGTTGCGCTCGGAAAATTCTATTTTAAGAAATCCTTCTGAACTTAAACGATTCATGGAAAATAGGGGTATTGACTTAAACAATGAGATAATCACTTACTGTGGAAGCGTCGGAACGTTGTCAGGATTGGCCTTTTTTGCCTTAAAGACCGCTGGAATTTCAAACGTGAAGCTATATCCAAAATCATTTAAGGAATGGAAATCCCTTGGAAAACTCAAAACCGAATTTAAAGATGCTAACTACTGGGACCTTTCAGCAGAGTGAGTATTTTTATTTATTCCTCTATTTCTCAAACCATTCATTAATTCTTTCTAATTCGCAGCCGTTCACAGTTATTTTTATGGGTCCCAATGGAGATTCATTTTCGTTTTCTACTAATACCACCACGTCAGAAAATGCAGCCTGTTTATTTAGTAAAAACCAAGTACTTTGCATGTTGTAATTGTTATACAGAATTCTCTGTAAAACAGCCAGTGTTTTTTTTGACCTTATCTTGTCTTTTATTTTTCTCAAACCCTCAAAATTATTCATCTTGCTATACAAATTATTCTTTCTTATTACTAGTTCTGAATCTGGTAATAGGTTTTTGACAGCAAAAATCACTTTTTGTATGTCTTCAGTCAAATTAATTGGAGTTATGACAATAACTTCTATACTTTCAAGTTCCATTTTTGTTCTATGTCGTAAGAAAGTTTTTTTGCTTCCGGTTATTATACTCATCTGACCACTTTTTAATAATTACTTCTACGTGATTCTTAAGCTCGATTAAAGATAGATCATTATTTGATATCGATTCGTCCGCCAGAGCTATTGCTTTGCTTATGCCTACACTCATCTCACGTTCATCTCTTTGCAAAAACTTTTCATGATTTGATGGTGTATCTGACCTGTCTCTTAATTTTATATGGTTATATCTAATAGTTGATGATGCATGAATAGCCAATAACTTTACAAAACCTATGTTTTTTAATACAATATACTCCTCATAACTTCTAATTCCATCTACTACAATAAGACTAGCATTTTCCAATTCTTTAATTTTCTCCATCACTAACCTTGCAACAACCTCATTTCCGTGATGCTTTCTTAAATTTTTCATCAAATCGCCAAGGCTTTTGTCATCCATCGGCAGGTTGTTTTCAACCGCTTTTTCTCTTATTATGTCTCCCATAATTATTAGATGAAATCCTTTACTTTGGAGGACAGTAGCAACTGTCGATTTTCCTGCACCAGGCATTCCCGTTAAGCAAATTATGAATTGGTTTAGAACCGACAACCTCTAATCTAATCTGTGAACATTCTATCAATATTTATTTCTTGATTACTTCGATATTGAGAATTAATATAGTTAGAACTTCATCTGATTGTATTCATGCGTATATTTGTGGCAATAGATATTCCAAAGGTTGAGAAAATAATCCATATTCAGAATCAAATTATGAAACAATATGAATTTGTCCAATATCATGTTAGATTCATCAACAAGTATAATCTTCACTTGACAATAATGTTTTTGGGGGAAAAGACCGATTTTGCAGTAAGAGAAATTATATCCAATTTGAAAAGGTTAGATTTTGATCCATTTGAGATTAGATTCACTAACGTAGGGTGTTTTCCAAAAAACTCTAATCCTAGTGTTATATGGATGGGGCTGGATAATCAAAGTTCTAAAAAATTAAATGACCTTTATGGTGCAATTTCAAAATTGCTGGAAAAAGATATCGGCTACGGGAAGGAAACACAAAATGATTTTAGTGAAGAAAAATCTGTATATGTTCCTCATCTTACAATTTTTCGTATAAATCGACATTTTAAGAGTCGTATATCTTTTGATCCTGTTTTTCAATTTGATCCATTTACAGATGAAATATGCCAAATTAAATTAAAGCGAAGCATGCTCACAGCAGATGGTCCTATATATTCTGATTTATTTACCATTGATGCACGAGCGTAAAAGAAATGAGTAATCCTATTATCGATAAATTAATTGAAGGAATATTGAAGGAATGTACTCCTAAATCAGAAGAAGAAATTAACCTTTATACTATGGCTAACAAGGTGAAGAATAAACTTGAATCTTGTGTTTCTGAATATAAACTTGGTTTTATGATAAAGGAAATCGTATTCGGTGGATCTTTTGCTAAAGGAACGTGGCTTAAAAACGAAGCCGATATCGATATTTTTATCAAATTTAAGAGCGATGTTGATTATGGTCATTTTGAAACTTACGGAAAGTTAATTGGAATGCAATCTCTAAAGGAATACTCTCCATATCTTAGATATGCAGATCATCCTTATGTGGAAGCTTATGTTGACGGAGTTAAGTTTAACATTGTCCCGTGCTATAATGTTTCTTTTGGGGATTGGAAAAGTACAGCTGATCGTTCTCCGTTCCATACCTTTTATGTAATCAGTAATTTGAACCAGGAAAAGAAAAATCAAGTGAGAGTACTTAAGAAGTTTTTGAAATCTCTAAAAATTTATGGAGCGGAGATTTCTATAGAAGGGTTTAGTGGATACGTTTGTGAGGTCCTAATTTTGAAATTTGGATCATTTTTATCTACAATCCAATTTTTTTCTACATACTCTACTGATAACTCTGTTATCCGTATCACAAAACCCAATCATGAACAGGAAAAGCATAAGAGGATTTTTGATAGTTTCCTGGTAATATTAGATCCAATAGACGAAAATAGAAATTTGGGCAGTGCTATTTCATCACGCTCAGTAGCGACTCTAATCCAGAGTTCAAGAAAGTTTTTATCAAATCCTGGCAATAATTATTTTCGAGAGGAACCGGTATCTCACTCAAATAATGATCTCAAAGATTTATTGTCTTCTTTCATTCTGGTAATTGACTTCAAATATAGTGATAGACCGTCTGATGTCATTTGGGGGCAGCTTAAGAAAATGACCAGGTCCATATGTAAATTTGTCGAATCATATGGTTTTAGGGTATTAAAATATCACGGTAATGTGCATGAAAAGGAAAAAGTTTGTGTTATTGCTTTATTATATGAATCTCTAACAATTTCTAAATTATCTTTTAAAATAGGTCCCGAAATATTTAGACTAAATGACGTAGAAAAATTTATAGAGATTAACAATGGCTCTTCGTTAAAATGGTTAGACAACAACTCTAGAACTAGATGCCTTCTTTTTAGAGAATTCACCAACGCAAAAGACTATTTGGAATTTGTTCTCATGAATAAGCCTGATCTAATAGGGATCCCTAGAGGCTTGAAGAGCGATTTTATTCGATCCTTCAAAATATATTCTCTTGATCAATATCCTTCTTTGGATGAACATATAAAAAATACCGTTTCTGAATTATTATATACGGATGCAAGAGTATTCTAACAAATTTGTTTTATCATCATCTAATTTGATTGATTTATTATGTTATCCCAGATTTAGTACCTCTGATTATTATTCTAGGTTGAGTGAACTTAGATCGTTAAATCTAAAATTTGTAATTCTGGAGGGTAATACTCTTCTAAATGCTATTAGGATTTTGGGGAAAGGAAGCGAGGGATTGGTACTCAAAGTTCAAAATATACATAGTAAAACCATGGCACTAAAAATTAAGAGAATTGACTCGTGTAGAACCGATATGAAAAATGAATTTGAATTTTACCAGCGTATAAATAGGAATCATTTGGGACCAAAGGTTTACTCTTATACAAAAAATGCCCTTTTAATGGAGTTTATCGAAGGTTTGTCTGCAAGAAACTGGTTCATAAAATCAAAAATGAACTTAGAGTTGATACGAAAAATTATCATTAATATTTTGACTCAATGTTACACACTTGATAAACTACACATAGATCATGGCCAACTAAACAAGTTGGATAATCATGTAATAATTTCCCACTGTGGTTCAAAATGCACTATAGTGGATTTTGAAAGTGCTAGTTGCATAAGAAAAGTTAATAATGTAACGTCCGCATTTCAAGGGTTAATTTTTAAAGGTATCATTTCGGATCAAATAAACAAATTTGTTAATTATGATAAAAAGCGAGTCGAATTCTTAAAGCTATTATCCAGCTATAAAATGGACAAGTCAAAAAAAAATTTTGATTCAATAATCGCATTAATTTGAATTAATTATTCTAAGAATCTTAGAAAAACATTAATCTTCACTTGATTCACTTTAACTATGACACTTCCAAAAGGTTACGTAATGCCCAATAAAGAAGCCGAACAAAAGG
>WHSX01000007.1:0-14697 GCA_009379865.1 Candidatus Nitrosocosmicus sp. | reverse complement strand
AAGGCCAAACTAGAAGCCGAACAAAAGGCCAAACTAGAAGCCGAACAAAAGGCCAAACTAGAAGCCGAACAAAAGGCCATTCTACAAAATTCACAAAATGATTCCTTGGTTACAAATAACTTGAATTCGAACAGGCCCGATGAGAAACAAGGAAATGTCGAGAAAACTTTGGAAAATAATTTTAACTATTTTCCGTTATGGGAACAATTACGAGAGGCATATCTTCATACCATGAAAGAAGCAACTTCCTCTTATTTCAGGTTGTTAGTTTTTTGGTCACAGCATGAGAACCAAAAAGAATAATTTTTTTTAAATAACTAGCGACAAAATCAAGTTATTTTTTATTCAATCATAAAGGACCTCTTTAGGAGTATAAATCCAGTTCTTTGGTTGAATTAATAATATTGTAAACTTTCTGAGTCAAATCTTCTGCTTTAACATTTTTGTTGATTACTAAGAATAATACGTGTTCTTTGACTGGGATAATCAATATTTTTAGCGAACTATATTGATAACAAATAGAGTTTAAACTTCCAAATGATTTAATGAACGCCTTCCTTAAATCAACTGCGTATGCAGATTCAGAAATAATCAGTTCCGCATTTCTTCCTTTTAGATGTTTGTCCAGAGAATCCCTTTGATTGCTGATATTTAAATGTCCGGATTTTTCAATAACTCCACTGAACATAATATCATTATCTAAATCTAGTATGCTTTTTGTGAATTGATCAGCCTTCATGTTGTTATATTAAAATAATAAACATATAGCCTTTTATGAATTTTCAATGATTTATAGTCTCAAAATCTTTTAAATATTTCAACGAAATCATCATATAAGTCTAAAACATAATATAACCATGGCTAACGATGCATCATCATCATCTACTTCTGCGGATACTATTCCATATCCCACTTTAACTATATTGTATTTGCCATCAGAAGCAAATTTAGCTATTGAAGAAATTAGTCAAAAATATAATAACATGACAGTCGAAGATTGCAAAGGTTTTTTTCATCAGGGCAAAGAAAGGGACTATAAAAAGATAACAATTTGGAGTCAAGGCATCGATAGTCTTTGGTTTAATGCCATTATCGCTCGTATAAAGGATCTGTCGAACTTAGAATCTATTCCTATAGTCTCTGGTGGAATAATGTATTCGATCTAAAAAAATGATCACTCTGTCAATTTATGTATTCCAATAAAAATGGAAGTTGTTGTTGGAACTTCGAGTGAGAAGTCAAGCGGGTTGTATAAATAAATATTGGTTATCGTATGTGAATATAGAAGATTGGATAAATCATTGGGAATTAGTGATTGGTACATACACATGCTCCCTAATTTTGAAAAATTAGAAACAAGATTCATCTGAATGGGAAACACGTTATTATCGGCAGAAGTGCCTACGATTTGCAATAATGGATTAGTTGAATTACACGGAAGTTTTGCGAGAATATTTCCATTCGAAATTTTCAATGGCATTGAACTATATAGCGGAATGTAATCCTTTGAAGAAATCGTCATAGGGTAGGGCAGTATCATCATAGATTGCATGTTTTCTATATTATTATTACTGTTATTATTACTGTTATTATTACTGTTATTATTATCATCATTGGTTAAATTGTTATTGTTATCTGATATGGTAATATTATTTTTATCCGGAGAAACAGTTGTAATATTTAATGTAGTATTATTCGGTCCAAGATAATTTAAAGCACTGTCTAATGTTTGAGAGATCTCGTCATTGTCGTTATTATTTGATTGATTTGCTATCGGGAAAGAAAAATTTTGCATACCTTCAACTACCGAATCAAGTAATGACGATCCTTTCAAAGAATCAATTAAAGAAATCGCCTCATCACTAGATGACTTTGCTTTATCAAAAATATTGGATGTTTGTTCCATTTGACCAAAAACATCCATATTAGAAACTGATCCCAAACCCAAAATAATTAATCCAATGACAAAAAAAAATCTGAATTGCGGAAGAATTGACACTGTGATACAATCATAAAAAAATTATTTAATTCTTTCCTTTGATGAATTTGAAGACAAAATATCCTTTATTTTTTCCACATTGGTCAATGGAGGCGAACAAGTAAAGTCTTTACATATTATTGCAAAATCGCTAGCAGATTTTTCTTTAATTAGTGACTTATTTTTGAATAAATTGTACTGATCTAGTGTTTCTGAGAGGCTGTCCTCGTGTAGAATAGAAAAAATACCATTTGGAATATACATCTTATTCATTTCATCAATCATATCTGATTTATTATCTTTTGAAAAAATGGTGATTTCGATTGGTTTCTTAACATATAGATATGTCGATGATAATAACCAACCAAAACCAAATGGATTATCTAGCGCGGATGATATAGATCCTTTCATCATTTTCTCAGCCATCTCTAAATAATTGTTTTTCCCTGTTATGTGGTAAAGACGGATCAAATTTGATATTGAAACCGAATTTCCGCTTGGTAAAGCCAAATCATACAAGACTTTGGTTCTAGTGAGAATCGATTCATGCAGGTCGGAAGAGTAATAGAAATTATTTTCTTGTTCATCCCAAAAATGCTTTATCAAAACATCTGTGTAATAAGATGCTAGGTCAATGAACCTTGGCTCTGTTTTTACCTCAAATAGATCCAAAAGAGAATTTATGTAAAAAGCATAATCATCCAAATAAGCAAGTATTTTGGCTCTATCTTGTTTATAAATTCTGTATAAATAGCCTTCCTTGGATTTTAACTTTGTTTCGATGACGTCCACTGCGGTTAGAGCAGTTTTTAAATATTCTTCTTTACCTGTTATCTTATAACCTTTGATAAAAGCAGATATGGCTAGTGCATTCCATGATAAAATTGTTTTATCATCTTTTTGAGGCTTTATCCTTTTCTCTCTGATATCAAAAAGCTTTTTAGAATTTACAGCTATGATGCTATTAACCTCCTTCACATCTAGTCCATACTTCCTTGCTAGATGTTCGACGGAGGTTTTGATATTTAGTATGTTATTCCCTTCAAAATTCCCTACTTCTGTTATATCAAAGTATTCGCAGAAGATATTTTGGTGTAAAGGAATTTGAATGATTGAGGTGACCTCTCTTTTAGACCATACATAAAATTTTCCCTCTTCTCCGTCAGAATCTGCATCTTCAGCCGAAAAGAAAACTCCTTCCTTATTTGTAAGCACACGTAAAATGTAATCCAAGGTTTTCTCAACAGTATCTCTAAATATTTTTTCCTTAGTGATTTGATACATTTCAGAAAACAAAATAACCAATAATGCATTATCGTACAACATTTTTTCAAAGTGGGGCACTAACCATTTTTGATCGGTCGAATATCTAGAGAACCCACCACCCAGGTGATCGTGTATCCCTCCAAAGATCATTTTTTCACTTGTTAAAGTTACAAAGTCCTTGAATTTTTCAATACTCGATATATCATAGTAACGAAGTAAAAATAATAAGTTAGATACATTGGGAAATTTAGGGGCGATTCCAAAACCTCCATGAATAAAGTCTGCCATTTGTAATAAATTTAATGCAGATTCGTCTAGAACTGTCTTGTCAATTTCTATAGTTTTGTTGTTCAAAATATCTTTTGATGTGTTTATCAGCGCTCCTACAAATTCCGAGGTGCTCTTATTTATGTCGCTTTTTTTATGCACATAGGCCTGAGAAAGTTGATTTAAAATCTCAGCAAAACCGGGCATACCATACCTGCTATCTTTTGGAAAATATGTACCGACATAAAATGGCTTGAGATCAGGAGTCAAAAATACCGATAATGGCCAGCCCCCATTACCATTTACTAGTTGGCATGCTCTTTGGTATATGTCATCTATATCTGGTCTTTCCTCTCTGTCGACCTTTATGTTAATAAATTTTTCATTCATGGTTTTTGCAACTTCAGTATCTTCAAATGACTCATGTGCCATTACATGACACCAATGACATGAACTATATCCTATGCTGAGAAAGATTGGTTTGTCTTCTTTTTTTGCCAAATTGATGGAATCGTCATTCCAAGCCAACCAGTTAACTGGATTATAAGCATGTTGTAATAGATAGGGGCTATTTTCTTTGATCAACGAATTGGGTTTTGCATTGTCAAAACGATTATCCATGACTCTGAAGATACATGATTATATTTATTATGTACTGATCATCCCTTTTTTTACACTATTCTGAGAGTATCACAATTAGATAAAATAGGTACATCTTTGGTCACAAGTTAGCAGGAAACACGGGACTAGAATTTCGTGTTCAACTATGTTCTTTTCTTTTGCTCCATTTTCAAATTCATGTTGAGATCTCCGTTCCAGTGGCAATTATCTTTGTTGTTCTTTATCTGTATTTGGAGTAAAGATGAATTGTTTAACCCCTTGAACACAACAAATCTAATGGAGATATCTATGTCTCTAATATCATCAACGAAGACAGACAAATTAAAAATGCCTTTTGTTTTAGTTTACTATCACAGTACCAACCATTGCTGGATGTAAGGTACAAAAATAAGGATATTCGCCAGCTATATCGAACGTATGCTCAAAGGTTTTCCCTTTACTAGTCAGTGCTGATGGACCAGTTAGACCAGAATCAAATTCCTTACCAACATCTGCTGCACCGGCGGTTCCAGATGTTACTGTATGGAATGCGGAATCATCGTTTGTCCATACTACTGTTTGACCAACAGTGACTTCGATAGAATTTGGGCTGAATGCCTTATCGGTCAAAGTAGATGCTCCTGGAACTATTGATACTTGAGCATTATCTGAAGCTTGATCAGTTGCATTGGTCGAACCACCGCTAGTTGCATTGGTCGAACCACCGCTAGTTGCATTGGTCGAACCACCGCTAGTTGCATTGGTCGAACCACCGCTAGTTGCATTGGTCGAACCACCGCTAGTTGCATTGTCTGTCAAAAACTGACGAAGTGAGGGTGGGGTTAGTAATACCGTAGGATCTGTAATAATTGGTTCTTCCGGCAAATGATATTGGGCTCTTAAAGTTGATTGTTGCAAATTTAAGACATCAGATGAGAACGAAGGACCCATGTAGCCAAATGATGCCCATAATATATAGATAAATAACAATGACAAGCCTATCGCAATAAGAGAGACACCTATAGTACCTATTTTCCTGTTTTTAATTGGAAGTTTTGGAAGGTCCCCCTCCTTTGACATAATTACAACAAAAGTCAAAGATATTAAAAAGGTTACTGAGTACAAAAGTTAACCTTTTAATTCTAATCATGGGACATTCAAACATGACACCAGAAAAAAAAATAGAGTCTTTGAATCTTGTTATTCCAATTGGAAAACCAAAAACATTAGGTTCGTACGTCCCGATAGTAAAAGTCAATGATCTAGTTTTTATTTCAGGCCAACTTCCAATTGACATAAATTCTCCATCAAACGACCTGAAATTTAGAGGTAAAGTAGGCAAACAAATTACAATCGAGGATGCTCAACTAGCTTGTAAAATTTGTTGTTTAAACGCTTTCTCTATTCTTAAGGGTCTAATAGGTGACTTGGATAAGGTAACAAGAATAGTCAAAATAACAGGTTATGTTAATTGTGATGATGCTTTCACGGATCATCCAAAAGTCATTAACGGAGCCTCGGATTTCCTTATTGAGGTGTTTGGAGATCTTGGTCGACACTCTAGAGTAGCTGTAGGAGTAAATAGTTTACCGTTAAATTCTCCGGTGGAAATTGATTTTATTATTCAAATTCAAAAGTAAAAATTCAAAATAAGATTATTTCTTTTTATGTTTTAAACTATCCCATTAGGCATTACTGACCAAATAGCTTAAAGTCAGTAATTCCTAAGCCTTTTTCCAATGTACCTCCAAGAGGCACCAATTTTAAGAATTTGGCTTCGACTGAAGATGGGTATATGTACATTTCAGGTAACTCGCCACTGAATCCTGTGTTTGCAAAGACTATTGGATTAGAATATTGTGATCCGTCTGTTGAACTTTGTACTGCAAAGAAATTGATATCATTTTGTGAATTTTTGAGCCCTAATTGAATTCCACAAAGGTTTTCAACATCGTTTAATTGAACGTTCAGTTCATCGATAATCCCAAATGACAACTCTTTGATTAATGGCTGATTAATTACTTGGTTCAAAATGCTTGTAGCCGGATTGCCACTTGCAGTTAACTTATCCAATGTTATCTCCTTACCACATTGATTATTTTGAGGAGTTAAACTTAGAAGATTAAGGTTGTTATCTACCACATTAAGTAACTTAGAGTATGAGACGTATTCTCCGTCTGGGTATATAGCATGTACATCTAGATTGTAAAGACCAGGCGAGGGAGTATTTGCAATATATTCTCCGGTTGGCGTTTTTTCTAGAGCCCATAACGTACTATAATCTGTTTCGTAATCTATGAGAAAAGCATCAACTTGAGAGGGTTTCTCTTCAAAGTTAAGCGATATCTGATCTCCCCTGTTTATAGCATATATTAACGATTTATATTCTAAAGTCTCCGTGTCCTCTGGTTGTCCGACTTTGGTCATTATTTTGTCTTTCACAGTTAATGTTGGGCTGAGATCAGTTATGCCTCCATTATGGTTAAAACTGACTTTAGGCAGGTCTATGGGGGCAGCAAAAATCTTATTATTTAAACCAAATGATGTTGAAGAACTAATAATAAAGACAATAAATGCACTTATGATTGCTACATTTTTGATCTTAATATATTGAAACAATTCTATTTATATTACGGTTGTTAATATTTATGAAATATGTTTTAATTTGTAATAAAAATTCATATAATTTTATTTAATATTCTCTTCTTATGTCTTAAAAAGTAGTAAAATAATGATAGTATAATTTAAATAAGAATTCTTGATCATCATATTTTCATAACTAATTACTTTGCTTTTCTTTGATAACAAAAACAAGCGTCTCATAAATATTACGTTCTCTTAATTTCTTAGAATGAGCATAAATACTGCACTGTTACTTATCGAAATTGATTTGAGTTTACAAAGAAATACAATTTTAAATGGAGGTAAGTGTATAAATGAAAAAATATAACAACTTTTTATATGTTTTTCTAGCGCTAACATTAATTCTTTCTACACCTGGATTATCCAACCTTGTCATCAATGCATATGCTAGTGTGAACATAAATGAAATAATCGGTGGTTATCTAGACGGAATGCCTTCACCAGGAAGCAATGGAAATTCTTGGCCATGGCCTTTGTCCAACCCCAATCCGGCACCAACCCCTACACCCGCACCAACCCCTACACCCGCACCAACCCCTACACCCGCACCAACCCCTAATCCTGTTCAACAATTGCCTGCAGGATGTACTCAAGATAAAGTTACTAGAATAGGTGCTAGTGGTTATGATGGTAATACTGTACCTCAAAACGTACTTGACAATAACTTTAACACCCGATGGTCAGAGTATGGAAAAGGCTCTTATATTCAAATTGAGCTTGAGAAAAATGATATACTTTGTGCTGTAGATATTGCATGGCATAGAGGTGATGTAAGGGTAAATCAATTTTCAATCTCAACCTCCCAAGACGGTAATACATTTACTCCTCTTATAACCGATCAGAGCACAAAGAAAACTAATTCATATGAACGTTATCTCATTCAAGACTCTACTTTGAATGCTACATATATTAGAGTTACTGTAAATGGTAATACAGAAAATGATAATACAGAAAATGATTGGGCTTCTATTTCTGAGATCCGGGCCTTTTCTAAACCTTCATCAACAGATCCAAACCCCAACCCTAACCCAAACCCCAACCCTAACCCTAACCCTAACCCTAACCCCAGCAATGCAACGGACGTTTTTGGTATAAAGAAAATTTATGATGACAAACCAAATGGCGAAAAGTGGTTCATGAATATGGATAATCCGTCTTCTGACAATAGGTTTGATCCCAAATTGACCCTGAAGAAAAATGCTGATGGATCATATAAGGTAACATCTGATAAGGTTAGGATGAATGTAATGACCAGTTCTGGATATCACCAAAATGTTATTAGTACATATGATCAAAACGAACTGACCGCCAAGGGGTTTATGCAAGACATAAAAGATTGGAGGAATATAGAAATGACCGGATATGTTAAAATCAATTCAGCTTCAGATTCTGACTTTGATTTAACGTGGTATTCTCGTGGTGGTCATCATAACTCGGATGAGCCCTGTGAAGGGACCTCTTATAAAGGAGGCTTGTTCAAAGATGGACGTTCTCGTTTTGCTAAAGAACAATGGCATTCAGGTGGTTACTCATTTACACCTGCCCAGAAAAACATAGATTCTATCGAAGATAAATGGATAGGGTATAAATCTATCATGTTTAACACTGTCGTAAATGGCGAGCCTGCTGTAAAACTCGAAAACTGGGTCGACGAAAACATTGACGGAAAGAGTGATGGTCCATGGACGAAAGTGTTTGGTTATACTGATAGCGGCGGATTCGGTGAAGACGGTGATAGATGTGGAGGAAGTCCAGACGAATTAATTTCATGGGGAGGTCCGGTAGCTACATTCCGATGGGACGGAACTTCAAACGTCGATATAAAGAACCTTAGTGTGAGGGAAATAGCTGCAAATTAGTGCTCCTCTTCTCGCCTCTGTTTCTCTTCTATACTTTTCTTCTATACTTTTCTTCCTCATATGTTAATTAACAAAAAAAATATTAAAAAGTTATGTCGTTTATACGTTATAGGTTAATAAGATTAAGGAGATTTACTTATAATAAGATCTTCATAATTACAAAGTTTTTACTATTTCTATACATTCGAATAAAAATGTTTTTTGGATTATATTGAGGTAAACAGGAAGATGATCTTAACATTCAATAAATAGTGACTATTCTATTTATTTATGGACTACCAAAAAATAATTGATACTATTTTTGAGCTAAACGATGGTATTCGCTATGCTGGATTAATTGATGAAACCGGCTCTTTGATAGTTGGTGGGATGCGTCACGGAATCGATTCTATTGTTGATCAACCAAGCGAAGAATTGTATTTGACTCATACTGCTCTTAGAAAGTCTATGAGAGAAAGGTTTGACGATACTATGGGTAGAGCTCGCTTTGTATATGTAGAACGTGAGAAGTTATCACTGCTAACGTTTTACTTAGATAAGAAAATGTTGTTGATTACTTTAGAGCCTAACCTAGAGTCTCAAAACACAATTGATTTGGCAGAAGATATTCTGGATATAGTTAGTGGGAATAAGGCTTAATATCTTACAACCTATTTACCTTCTTTTTTAGAAATTTCTTACTCTGCTATAATATTATGCATCATTATCAAATCATCCTTAAATAACTCTAGTTCGCTGGGTATCTGTGTTTTTATAGGGTCTTTTAAGGAAAGCGGCTTATTTGTAACACTAGAAAGAGTTTCCTTCTTCTTATTCCATATTTCTGAATTGAATTTGATAATGTGATGTGTCGATGCAACAAGTGCATCATATTCTTTATCCACAGAAGGAATTTTTTTTTGCTCTGAAACTATCTCTCCGTCCTCATAGATTTTCTTCCACAGCTCATATGTAATGAATGGAGAAATCGGTTCTAACAAAAGCAATATGGTTTTAAAACACTTGTGAATTGTATATAGAGCTGATTTCCTTTCTTCTTCTGATTCCTTGTTATACGCCCTACTTTTTATCATTTCAATATAATGGGCAGCAAAAATATTCCATGTAAACTCTCTCAATGCATTAGCGGGGATAAAAAAATTTAATTCTTCATAACCTTCAAGACATTTTTTGGTCATGTTTGCGAGTTCTGATAAAATCCATTTATCAGTTGCTTTCAGTTCTTGAGGTCTATTATTTTCATTAATTATTTCAAAATTAGAGATGAATCTTCCAATGTTCCACAATTTTGATAAGAATTTTTGTGCACTTTGTATTTTTAGTTCCGAACATCTAAAATCATACCCAACGTTTGTCTCACTTGCAGACCAAAACCTAAATGCATCCGCACCATACTTTTTAATTATAGGGAGAGGATCAATTACGTTTCCTTTACTTTTACTCATTTTCTCCCCCTTTTCATCAACTCCGTATCCCATTATCCACGCACTCTGCCATGGAATTTGATTCGTAAGGTACAAGCATCTTAAAAGAGTATAGTAAAGCCATGTCCTTACAATGTCTTTTCCTTGAGGTCTAATGGAGACAGGGTAAATTTGATTAAAGAATTCTTTATTTTTGTAAAATTTCGTAATATATAGAGGGGTTATGCTCGAATCCATCCACGTATCAAAAATCTTCTTCTCTCCTTCAAACTTGTCATTATTACACGATATGCATTTATCAAATGGTGGGGTTTCATCCCAGGGTCTATAGTACTTTCCAGGTTCAGGAAGGTTTGGTTTTTTACATTTTGTACAATACCATATCGGAATTTCAGTTCCATAAAACCTTCTTCTCGAGATGGGCCAGTCTATGGCAATTGAATTTATCCAATTTAATAGGATTTGTCTGTGCATTTCTGGATAAAATCTTATGTCTTTGGATTGTTCTAATAAATTCGACTTAAAATCAACTTGTTTTAGATAATAATCTTCCAAAGAAATAATTTCAATCTGGGTTTTACTTCTTTCACAAAGGGGAGTTCTATGGGAAATAATTTCAAGCTTTTCTACTAATCCTTGCTTTTCTAGCTCGTCTATTATTTTACTTCTTGCATCCTTTATGCGTAAATTGGAAAACATTCCGGCAAATTCTGTTGTTTTTCCGTTCAAATCAATAGATTTAATTTCCGTCAGACCCAATTCTCTGAATAATTGAACATCATTTAGGTCACCATAACTGCAAATCATAACTGCTCCAGATCCAAAGTTTTTGTTAGCAGAGTGATGTGGTCTTATTTTCACTTCTCTATTAAAGATCGGAATTCTCAAAGTCTTTCCTTGCATTTCTATATATCTCTCGTCATCTGGATTCACAATTACCGCTTGACATGCAAATAGGAGTTCTGGTCTGGTAGTAGCAATTACGATGAATTCGCTATTATTCTCTAAGAAAAATTTTATATATACTAATTTAGTCTCAATATCTTCATATATGATTTCTGCATCTGCTATTGTGGTACCACAATCAATACAGTAGTTATTTGGTCTATTTCCAAGATATACTAATCCCTTGTTCCACATTTCGATGAATGTTGACTGCGTAAAAGCTCTAAAATCCGGAGAATCAGTCTGATATTTCTGTTTAAAATTCGCGCTTAAACCCAGGCTTTGCAGAATTTCTATAAATTCACTTTCAGTATCGTCAAGAGTTAGCTTACATAACTTCAAAAATTCTTTCCTTTCTGTATTTCTCATTCTGATCTTGTATTTTTTTTCTGTATGGATTTCTACAGGAATTCCATTACGATCCACGCCAATCGGAAAAATAACTTTAAAGCCCTTTAAGCGAGCAACTCTTGATATCATATCAATCTGCGAATAGTGAGCAGCTGCACCAATGTGCCATGGTCTTCCAGATGGATAAGGAGGCGGTGTATCTATTACAAAATATTTATCTTTACTCTGATTAGTTTCAACGTTGTCATAAACATTATTAGCTTTCCAATCTTCGATGATCTTTCTCTCAATATCTGATGACCATATCTTTTCTGTAATCTTTGAACTCAACT
Source organism: Candidatus Nitrosocosmicus sp. (assembly GCA_009379865.1). Lineage (GTDB taxonomy): Archaea > Thermoproteota > Nitrososphaeria > Nitrososphaerales > Nitrososphaeraceae > Nitrosocosmicus. Next base: position 3,032 of record WHSX01000007.1, on the reverse strand, counting down.
TTTAATTTGTAATACTCATTTATTAATTAGTTATTAACCTTCCTAGTCTAGTCTCAATGAAAGTTCTGTACGACTCAGTAGAATTTTAGATGTAGTTCGAATCTTGAATAATCTTAGAATATAGTGCTATTGAAATGAAAGTGTCAGAATTTTATTCAATATTATGTTTACCGGATATAAGAAAGAATATGAGCACCTTTATTGACTCCCTCGTATATATATACACCAAGTGCCTGCACATTCTCAGGCATTTTATCTGCTAGCATTCTTATTATTTCTGTAGAAAGATTTTCTACGGTCGCCTCGCCTTCTAAAAGATAAGTTGTATACTTTGGAACTTTTAAATCAAAATATCCTTTAGGACCATCAAATTCAATAAAAAAGTGATCCTTATCTTCTTTCTTTAGATATTTTCTATTAATAAAAAATTTGTGATCGATTTGATATAAAGCTTCTTTTATTAATTTTTTAGCCTCTGAGAAGTCGATCACTAGATTATTTTTCATTTCCCCTATGATTTCCACCATTACAGTAGACGTATGACCATGGATTATTGAACACTTTTCGACCAGCGGTAATATGTGAGCATAATCAAATGATAATGATGGGTCTTCGATAAATATAGATCCAACTTGTTTGCTTTCTTTGTCAAACAGGAAGATATTCTGCATCTCATTTATTTTGCCTAGGTAAGATGATCTCCCTACCGCAATCATATCTACAAATGGGAATCTTTCTTGAATGATTCTAAATTCATTCATGTCAGTATCGTTTTCAATTATTTTAATGAACTTGTCTCCAATTTTAAAATCTATACTTAATTTTGAATCATTTAAAACATTATCGTAATTATATTCTATTTGTAGAAAGTCCAATAGTTTTGAGATTGAATAGCCTGTTCTATTCTTAATCAAGTCTTTGCTTTGACCTATGTATTTCAGATCTTTATCCAAATCTATTTTTGTTTATCTTCTCTCTATTATAATTATTACAAATATATTCTGAGGTAACCCAAACGTAAAAGTGCTCATATCCGACGAATTAACCCAATATTTGTATTCTACGGTAGAAGAGTTCACAAAAAATTCTGATAAGGTTGTAATTGCATTTTCTGGAGGGGTTGATAGTTCTTTATTGGCAAAAATTTGTAAGGATCTGGATAAACAAGTCCACCTAGTAACAATAGGTTTTGCCAATTCCCATGACATTGTGTTTTCTAAATCTATTTCCAATTCTCTCTCTTTATCTACAAATCACATAGCTCATGAAATTAAGGAGACCAATATCTCAGACGACATAAAGTTTGTAAAATCAAAACTTGCTTGTAATGTTCTTTCACACATAGAGAACTGTATTGCTTTTTATCGGATTAGTAAAATCATAAAATACTATGAATTAGGGCATTCTTTCTTAACTGCTAATGGGTTTGATGAGTTATTTTGTGGATATGATCGATATAGATCTTATTATCAAAATGGTGAGGAGTCCGTAACCACTTACATGGAGGAAAAATTAGCCAATGAAGATCACATGATGAGAGAAATTTCCAATGTGATATCAGAACTGAAAATAAGTTCATACCAGCCATTTCTATCAAGATCGTTTATTAAATATGCGAAAACTATCCCACTGGAATACAAAATAAAGGGCCAAGATGATTTGTTGAGAAAGCATGTTTTAAGAGAGGCTGCCATAAGAATAGGTGTTCCAAAAGAAGCCGCCATGCATCCTAAAAAAGCTATCCAGTATGGATCTTTGATTCACAAGTATCTATTAAAAAATAAATCTATCTTTAAAGTATAACATAAAATCGTTGTTTATTGGGTCACGTCTCTGAGTTGTGAAATAATAATTCTGGCTTTTTTGTCTTATTTCTTGAAATGATGATCAAATGATGGTCAAATACACTAATTTTGATCATATAGTCTTTCGTGCTGTAATGGAGTTCTTTAATTATATGTGAATATTTATAGATTATATTCCCATGGGTCAAAAGATTCCACCTGCCATCAAGAAAAGAGTAATAAGTGCATGGCTTGAGGCCAAAACTCGTAATATTATTGCTGATGAAATTGAAATAAGCTATGGTAGCGTTTCAAACATCATTGGGCAGGCAAAAAGAGAAAGCATAAAAGATATGGACCTGCTGAGAACTGTTGCAATTTTGTTGAAAAGGAACAATCTTGATCTGACTCAATTTGCTTCAGCAATAAGGCTAAAAAAAGGCTAAATGGTTTGAAATTAACAGAAATACAAGCGGACTTATTTCTTGAAAATATGGCTATACACTAGATCTCTTGCGTAATTAGTCCAAACAGCTTTTATGAAAAGATGTGTGAATATATCGCAATTTCTAACTTATTTTAAAGATAATACAAGAAGAAAAATCAAACGATATTTGTCTTTCAAATGAGGTTGAATATGCTGACTGACCGTTTGATTTGCATATAAGTGGAATCAGGTATAGATATATTAAGGGAAATTAATTAAATGAATGTGTCTCAAGTGACACAGGTTAATCTTTCTCAAAACAAAATTAATTCCTGCTACCGATAATAAAATTCAATCCAATTCAATCACCAGATTGTGACTATATACCATACATAGTATGTTAATCATTATAAAAGATAAATAGATAAAAAGAAGACCTCTTGTGTGTAATTAGTCCAAAACAGCTTTATTTCTGTACATCTTATGAAAAGATGTCTTTTCCATTTGTTATCCTACCTACGATAGGTTATCCACAAAACCAACACTTTTCAGGTCATTCACCGGTCTCTCAGTCAAACAGCAGTTTGATGACATCTCTATAAGGAAATAGAATCAAAATATGAAAAACACGAGATAAAGCGCTTATCACAATCAGAGAAATAGAGAAAGAGCTGTTGGTGCTGGTAGACGTTTCAAACTGGATGTTAAAGACAGGGTTATCATGGTCTTGGTGTACTACTATCGTCTATACCTCACCTATATCTTACAGGTTTTATGTTTGACCTTGATCAAAGTAACATATGCAGAGATATAGAAAAGAT